>NZ_JBFUAR010000024.1:0-69940 GCF_056406175.1 Arthrobacter sp. P1_D12 | reverse complement strand
ACGCGGCAAATCGATCGGCTACTACGACAAAAAAGACATCACCCTCGACGAGCTCACCGCCCAAATGGCCGGCGGCGCAGAACTCGCCGAACTCGCCCACGAACTCGAACAACTCGGCGGCCACAGCGACGTCGTCAAAGAAGTCCAGGGCGAAGTCGCCGACGTGTCCCAGACCACCGGCAAGACCTACGGGTAACCGCCGCCCCAACTCCTGAAAGGACAAGCCTTTGGCTTACCTCAACCGCAACGCCTCCGACGCCGTCCTGCCCGTGCGGATCGGGCTCATCGGCTCGGGCTGGATGGGCGCCTTCCACGCCGAGAGCATTGCCCGCCGGGTCCCCGGCGCCGTCCTTGCCGCCATCGCGGATCCGAACCTGGAATCCGCCGGGGCGCTGGCTGGCGCCCTGGGCACCACGAAGGTGACCGCCGACGCCGCTGACCTCCTGGCCGACCCGGCGATTGACGCCGTCGTCATCGCCAGCCCCGCGCGTTTCCATTCCTCCCTGATCGGCCAGGCCGCAGCGGCCGGAAAGCACGTCTTCTGCGAGAAGCCCGCAGGTCAGGGGCTCGAGGAGCTCGATGCCGCCCTTGACGCCGTCGACGCTGCCGGGGTGCACTTCCAGATCGGCTTCAACCGCAGGTACGCCGCAGACTTCCAAGCGGCCAAGAAGGACCTCGCCGCCGGAATCGTGGGGCAGCCGCAACTGCTTCGTTCGCTGACCCGGGACCCGGGCACGGGGAGCATCGGCCACGCCGCAAGGATCCCCGCATGGACCATCTTCCTCGAAACCCTGATCCACGACTTCGACACCCTGAACTGGTTCAACGAAGGCGCCGAACCTGTGGAGGTCTATGCGGTTGCCGACGCGCTTGTGGAGCCGGGACTGCGGGACCAGGGGTTCCTGGACACCGCCGTCGTGACCATCCGCTACAGCAACGGCGCGATCGCCGTCGCCGAGGCAAACTTCAGCGCACTCTACGGCTACGACATCCGCGGCGAGGTTTTCGGCTCCAAGGGCATGGTCCAGGCCGGCCGCGCCACCGAAACCGCCGCCCGCCGGTTCACCGCCGAGGGGATGTCCGCCGACACCCCACGGCTGAACGTCGAGCTCTTCCGGCAGGCCTACACAGACGAACTGGCGGACTTCGCGGACGCCGTGCGCGCCCGGCGTGACGGTACCGCTCCGGAGTCGAAGCCCTTCACTCTCACTCCGGGAGCCAGCGACGCCCGGCGCGCGCTGGCCATGGCACTGGCCTGCATCGAATCCGTCAAGCAGGGGGCCCCGGCAGCGGTCAACGCGGTGGCCGTCAACGAGAACGTGGTCCTCTGATGCGGCTCGCCGTGTGCGCTGAGATGGTCTTTACGGACCTGCCGTTCACGGAGCGGGTGCGCCGGCTCCACGAGGCCGGCTTCGACGTCGAACTCTGGGACTCGCGGCCCAAGGACATCGGCGCGCTCAAGGCCACCGGGGCGGTGTTCTCCTCCATGACCGGATACAGCTCCGGCAGCCTCGTCGATCCGGACACGGCGGACGAGGTGGTGCGGACCGCCGAGTCCCTGATCCCCACCGCCCTGGAACTTGGCGTCAGCCGGCTGGTGGTCCACCCGGCGGAACTCGTCGACGGCCACGCGGCCCGGCCTGTCTTCCGCTCCAGCGGACACATGTGGGCCACCGGCGCCCGGACCCTGGAACGGCTCGGGAAGCTCGGTGAGAAGTACGGGGTGACGTTCTGCCTCGAGAACCTCAACACCATCCGGGACCACCCCGGCATCCCGCTGGCACGGGCCAAGGACACCCTGGCGCTCGTGCAGGCTGCCGGGCACCCGAACGCCAGGCTCATGCTGGATCTCTATCACGCCCAAATGGGGGAGGGGAACCTGGTCGAGCTCGTCCGGACCGCCCTGCCATACCTCGGCGAAATCCAAGTGGCAGACGTTCCCGGCCGTTGCGAACCCGGAACCGGGGAAATTAACTACGCGGCCGTGGCCAGGGCGCTCGCGGACGCAGGCTACGAAGGGACCGTGGGCATGGAAGCGTGGGCCAGTGGCGACAGCTATGCGGCCCTGGAGGCCTTCCGTGCGGCGTTCACCGTGCCCGCACCAAACATGAGAGTGGAAGTATGAAAGACGTAATCCTTGGACTCGTCGGCGTTGGGCGGATCGGGGTCATGCACGCCAACAACATCGCCGCCCTCAACGAGGTCCTGAACCCACAAGGGATCCGTGTCCGTCTCCGCCTCACCGACGTCGCCGAAGAGCACGCCCGGACGGTGGCAAGCGGTCTCGGTGCCGAATTCCTGCCCTCGGTCCAGGCGCTGCTGGCCTCGGGGCCGGACGGCCTGGTCATCGCCACCGGAACCGGGGCCCACCCCGAGCTCATCAAGGCCGGCGTGGACGCCGGGATCCCGGTGTTTTGCGAAAAGCCCGTGGCCCTGAACGTGGCCGACGCCCTGCCGGTGCTCGACTACATCCGGGACCGGAACGGCGTGGTGCAGATCGGGCATCAGCGCCGGTTCGACGCCGGCTACCTGGAAGCCCGCCGCGCTTACCAGGCCGGCGAGCTGGGCTGGATCCATTCCCTGCGCGCCGTCACGTGCGACATGACGCCGCCCCCGGTCGAGTTCCTGGCCAGCTCCGGCGGGCTCTTCCGTGACTGCTCGGTCCACGATTTCGACATCCTGCGCTGGCTCACAGGCCGCGAAATCGTCGAGGTCTACGCCAAGGGCTCCAACAACGGGGATCCGGCCATCGGTGAGGCCGGCGATGTGGACACGGCCCTTGCCCTGGTGACGTTCGACGACGGCACCGTGGGAACGGTTTCGGCGACCCGCTACAACGGGGCGGGCCATGATGTCCGGCTGGAAATCCAGGGCTCCCGCGGCTCGCTGATGGTGGGCCTGGACGACAAGACGGCGCTGGCCTCCGCCGAAGCGGGGATCGCGTTCCCCGCGGGGAAGTCGCACCTGACGTTTGCCGAGCGGTTCGAGGCGGCGTACCGCTCCGAAATGGAGGCGTTCGTCGAACTGATCCTTGGCCGCCGGGAGAATCCATGCACTCCGGAAGACGCCGTCGCGGCCTCCCGGGTTGCCGATGCCGCCCAGGAATCGCTGGCCACCGGTGCCCCGGTCAAGGTGACGGTGAGCGTCGGCAGCTGACCACGGACCCGGGCGCCCGGCTCAGGGCCGGGTGCGGCACACCTCGACGAAGGCCCGGAACGGCGCGAGCCGCTCCCCGGCCGTGAGCTCCAGGGCCTCGGGGTGCCACTGGACCGAGGCCACCCAGCCCTCCGGATCCTCCAGCGCCTCGACGGTCCCGTCCTCGGCCACGGCCGTCACCCGCAATCCTCCGGCCACCCGGGCCACGGCCTGATGGTGGCCGGAGGCGATCTTCACGTTCACGACACCGGAACCGCCGCCGTAGAGCGCGGCCACCCTGGAGCCGGCCCGCACCGCCACCTCATGCCAGGCCCACGGGCCGGCCCCGTGCACCGGCGCGGGCTCGCGGTGCGCCACCGTCCCCGGCGCCATGTCCTGGATGAGCGTCCCGCCGTAAAGCACATTGAGCAGCTGATGCCCGCGGCAGATGCCGAACACAGGCAGCCCGGCGTCGATCGCAAGACGCGCCACGGCGAGATCCAGCGCGTCCTGGGCAGGGCTGACGTCGTAGCAGACGTTACCGCGCAGCTCGCCGTAGAGAGCGGGGTCGAGGTCGCCGCCGCCGGGAAGAACGACGCCGTCAAGGCGGGCCATCGCCGCGGCGAGGCCGCCGTCGTCGGGCCCCGAAGCGTCGAGCAGCACCGGTTCGCCGCCGCCCTCGCGCAGCAGCTCCACGATGTACTCGAACAATGCGTTGGCTTCCGCCACGCGCGGGTCGGGATCGGAGGAACTGCTGAGGCGGACGGGAACGCCGATGCGCGGCCGGCCGCGAAGGGGGTTGCGGGAAGTCTGCATGCCTCATTCTGCAACACGATCGCGGACTAGGATTACTAGATGAATCCCCGCTATCTCGTGTCCCGCAGCCGGTACATCGCCGCAGCCCCCGAAGCCATCTTCGAGGTGCTCGCCACGCCTGCCCTGCACAGCGTGATCGACGGCTCGGATACGGTGAAGGGCACCCAGCCGCGCGGGCCACGGCGCCTGTACCTCCGCGCCAGGTTCGGCATGCAAATGAACATGCGGGTGAACTACAAGATCCTCAATACCGTCTGCGAATTCGAGGAAGGCCACCGGATTGCGTGGCGGCACTTTTACGGCCACGTGTGGCGCTACCTGCTGGAACCATCCACGGGCAAGGACGGCACCGCTGGCACCCTGGTCACCGAGCAATGGGACGCGCGGCAGGTCCGCGGCAAGAGCCTGCTCCGGATGGCCGGCTACCTGCGCCGCCATCCGGCCAACCTGGAGCAGACGCTGGCCAAGCTCGACGCCTACATGGCTGCGCACCCGGACATGGGTAATGTGGATGGCAGCACGAAACGAGACTGAAGGTGGGAACTGGGATGGGCCGCAGGACACTGGTCGACGATCTCGTCGACGGCCTGCTGACCGAAATCCTTGACGGAAAGCTCCTGCCCCACAACCCGATTCCGCCCGAGGCCGACATCGCCAAGGCCTACGGCGTCAGCCGGCTCACCGTGCGTGAGGCCCTCAAAGCCCTACGGGCGCAAAACATCCTCTATGTGAAGGCCGGCCGGGGAACCTTCGTCAATCCCACGGACAACTGGACCGGCCTGGACGCGATCTTCAAGGCAGCCTCCCATGGCAATGCGGCAGACCAGGTCTCGGTGGGATTGATTGAGATGCGACGGATGGTGGAGACCGGGGCCGCGGCGCTCGCCGCCAAACGCTATACCCCGGAGCAGGCCGAGCGCATGCGCGAGTGCATCGCGGATATGAAGCGCTTCCACGACTCCGGCGACCTGGACCGCTTCGTGGAGGCGGACATTGGTTTCCACGACGCCGTCCTGAAGGCGTCCGGCAACCCCTTTGTCCGGGCCCTGTTCGCCCAGTTGGGCCAGCTGCTGTACGTGACCCGGCGCGAAACGTCGGCCGTCGAGGTGATCCAGCAGCACGCCATCGATTACCACCAGCGGGTCCTGGACAGCATTCTGAGCGGCGACGCCGAGCGCTCGCGGCAGGCGATGGATGAGCACATGGACCAGACCAATGCGGACTACGAACGCTACGTCCGGGGCGCCAAGTCCTGACGTCCGCCGCCGGACTCTTGACGTAATCCGAATCACATCCTAAGATTTTGGCTAGTTCCTGAATCAGATGTCTGACATCTGACTCAACAAGAATCCTGCAGCACGCGCTTCCAGGCGGGCAGGATGACCACCCCAATCCACCGCTTTCCTCACCCGGCACAGCCGCAGGGCAGGAAAACACTTAAGAAGGTCGATGATGACTTCATTAGCCCCCAAGTCCTTCGGACTCGGCGAACTGGGCGACCGCACGCTCCGCAAGGTCCGCCGCCGCGTCATGCCCCTGATTGTCCTGCTCTACTTCGTTGCCTACCTGGACCGCAACAACGTCGGATTCGCCAAACTCACCATGAGCGAGGACATCGGCCTGAACTCCGCTGCCTACGGTCTGGGCGCCGGCATCTTCTTCCTTGGCTACGCCCTCCTGGAGGTTCCCAGCAACGCCGGCATGTACCGGTTCGGAGCCCGGAAATGGCTGGCCCGCATCCTGATCACGTGGGGTATCTTCGCCACCGCCATGTGCCTGGTGAACGGTGAAACCACGTATTACATCGTCCGGTTCCTGCTCGGTGCCGCCGAGGCCGGCTTCTTCCCGGCGATCCTGTTCTACCTGACGCTGTGGTTCCCCGCCGCGCAGCGCGTCACCGTGTTGGGCATCTTCATCCTTGCCCAGCCCGTATCCAACGCGCTCGGCGCCCCGGTATCCGGGCTCCTGCTGCAGATGGACGGCGTCATGGGCCTCCAGGGCTGGCAGTGGCTCTACATCATCGAAGGCATCCCGGCGATCGCCCTCGGCCTGCTGACGCCCATCCTCATGACTGACCGTCCGCGGGACGCCAAATGGCTCGAAGCCGACGAGCGTAACTGGCTCACCGCCACTATGGACGCCGAACTGGCTGCCAAGTCCCAGTCGGGCAAGCACAACTTCATGGCCGGCCTCAAGGACAAGCGCACCCTGGTCTACTCCGCCCTGTACTTCGGCCTGGTGTGCGGGATCTACGGCCTGGGCCTGTGGATGCCCACCATCGTCGCGGCCCTCGGCAAGTTCTCCACGGCAGAGGTCGGCTTCATCGTCTTCATCCCCTATGCCGTGGCCGCAGTATTCGTCTACTTCTGGAGCAAGCGCGCGGACCGGACCGGCAAGCGTGCCTGGCACGCCTCGGTCAGCATGGTGCTTGCGGGCGTCGGACTCGTGGCCGCCGGCTACCTGCTGCCGGTCAACCCGTTCCTCGCGATGGTCGGCCTGACGCTCTCCGCCATGGGGATCTACGGGGCGATCGCCCCCTTCCTCTCGATGCCCTCCGCGGCGCTGACCGGTGCGGCTGCCGCTTCCGGGCTGGCCCTGGTGAACTCCCTCGGAAACCTCGGCGGCTTCATCTCCCCGTACGCGGTCGGCCTCCTCAAGGACGCAACCGGAAGCAACCAGAGCGGGCTCCTGTTCCTGTCCCTGTGCCTGTGCATCACGGCCGTGGCCACCTACATGTACGCCCGCCGGCGCCCCGAAGGCGACGCCGGCCTTGACCCCGCGGTCGCAGCGGCTGCCGCCGTCGACCCGGCCAAAGTATCCTGATCCGAACCCCCGAAGGAATCTTCGTCATGACATTAATTACCCCGTTCCCCACTGAACGCACCGTGGTCCTGACCGGAGCCGCGTCAGCCCGCGGCATCGGCCGTGCCGCGGCCGACCGCCTGGCCAGCGAGGGCTGGTCCATCGCAATCCTGGACATCAATGCCGAGGACGCCAGCGCCGCTGCCGCCGAAATCGGTTCCAACCGTGCGGTCAAGGCCATCGGCGTCGGTGCGGACGTCTCCGACGCCGCGTCGGTTGACCGTGCCATCACCGAGATCGAGGGCTCGCTGCCCCCGATCGTCGCGCTGGCCAACCTGGCCGGCATCAGTTCCCCGACGCCGTTCATGGACACCACTGTCGAGGAATGGGACAAGGTCTTCGCCATCAACATGCGCGGATCCTTCATCGTCTCCCAGCGCGTGCTCAAGGGCATGATCGAGCGCAAGCTCGGCCGGATCGTGAGCATCTCCTCGATTTCGGCACAGCGGGGCGGCGGCACCTACTCAAAGGTCGCCTACAGCGCCTCCAAGGCCGGGATCATCGGATTCACCCGCGCCCTGGCCCGCGAGGTGGGCGAGTTCGGGGTCACGGTCAACGCCATCGCCCCCGGCCCCATCGACACCGACATCATGGGCGGCACCCTGAGCGAGGAACGCAAGGCACAGATGTCGGAGGGCATCATGATGGGGCGGGTCGGCAGCCGCGAGGAAGTGGCGGCCCTGATCGCCTTCCTGCTCGGCCCGGACGCCGGTTACATCACCGCGGCAACCTATGACATCAACGGCGGCCTCCAGGTCTCCTGACCCGCACGCACCCCCCCTTGCGCCATCACTTTTGGGCCTTAAGATCCCGGAATGGCCACCAGGAGTGATGGCGCAACGGGGGAGCTTGGCCACGGTCTAGGCTGGCTCCATGAGCGCCGCCCGCAGCCTTCACCCCAGCCCCCGCACGTTGGAGGTCGAGAGCCTTGCCGGTTTCGACCGGCTGGTCGCGGCGGGGGCGCGCAGCATGCACGGCTGGCATGTCCAGTCGCTGGACCTGCGGGGCCGCCGGGCCCAGCTGGAGGCGCTTGAGGCCCAGGGCGCGGTCTTCCTGGGCTGTAGGTTCGACGACGGTGTGGAGGATTTGTTGCGCGGCCGGGGCGCCCTCATCTTTCCCCGGCTCACGGCCGTGCCGTTCAACCCCTACCGCGGGCAGCTGTACACGCCGCAGGAACTCTATTCCGGGATCGCCACCTCACCCTACGAGGACACGCTCGACGCGCGGGTGTACCAGTGGAGCATCCGGCCGGGCCAGCGCCGCCGTCTGGATGCGACACTGGCCGCCGCCCTGCATGACCACTCGATCGGCGTGGCACTCGACGAACTGGCCGGCACCTATCTCCGCGCCGGCCGCACGATGGTGGGGGTCATGGGCGGGCACATTGCCCGCCGCGGCACCGCCGTCTTTGAGGGCGCCGCGCTGCTGGGCCGGCTGCTGGCCCGCAGCGGCCGGGTGGTGGCCACGGGCGGCGGCCCCGGGGCCATGGAGGCCGCGAATCTTGGCGCCTTCCTCAGCGAGGCTCCCGAACCGGACTTCCGGCGGGCCCTGGCCGACCTCTCGGCGGTGCCGTCCTTCCGCCCGTCGGTGGCCGCCTGGGCGCGGACGGCCGCGGCGGTCGCCCAACGCCACCCGGAGGGTGTGCCGTCGCTGGGGATTCCCACGTGGTTTTACGGTCATGAACCACCGAACTTCTTCGCCACACATGTGGCCAAATACTTCGCGAATGCCATCCGGGAAGCCATCCTGCTTGAACTGTGCAACGGCGGGATCGTCTTTTTGCCGGGTTCGGGCGGCACGGTCCAGGAGATCTTCCAGGACGCCTGCGAGAACTACTACGCCGCTCCGGAAACTGTCACTCCCATGGTCCTGGTGGGGCACGAACACTGGCTGCGGCGATTCCCGGCCTGGCCCCTCTTGCAGAGCCTGGCGTCCGGGCGCCGGATGGAGGGAAGGATCTTCCTGGTCGATACGGTCGAAGAAGCCCTTGAGGCGCTGGAGCGCTAGGGGGTCAGAGATCCTTGCGGCATTGGGCGTGGCCGAGCTCGTAGAGTCCGTTCAGGTCGCCGGCGGCAAGCCCGTCCGGGGCTCCGATCTCTGGGTACATCAGCTGGGCCGGGTCATCGACATGCTCCAGGCCCATCACATGGCCGAGCTCGTGCAGGATCACGGCCGTGGCATAGGCCGCTCCCTCGGAGCGGTCCAGGTCTTCCGCGATTTGCGGGGCATCCAGCTCCAGGCTGCCGGTGACAAAGCTCTTGGGGCCGTCGCCGAAACTGAAGTGTGTGCTTCCGCCCGTGCCGATCACCGGGCCTTTGAGCTGCGGTGCCTGCTCCGGGGTGGTCCAGGCGATCAGCAGCGGCGCCCACCGGTCCCCGTAGAGATCCCTTTGGTAGGGCGCACGTGTGGGCGAGGGGGCCTCGGACGTGGGGCCGTCATTGATGAAGGTGATCCCGGTGGCCTCGGAGATAGTCCGGATCGAGTCGTCCACGAGCCGCTCGGCACCCGGCGGGGCCAGGGCGGCATTGATGACGTAGTGCAGCGGGCGGCACGGCGAGTAACCCACCGGAGTGCCGTCGTCATTCGTTGCGAGGAACTTGTACGAGGTGCTGGCGGCCTCCGGTTTCCGGGCCGCGCCGAGGGGGTGGTCCTGCTCCTCGAGCCCGGGCGGGGGAGTGTCCGTCCGGTCTTCGCCGGCCGGCACGGCAGGCTGGCCGGATTTCTGGCCAACCTGCGGCTGTGCCTGCAGGTCACTGCCTGCCTTGTTTTCTGCACTGTGCCCTGCGTTGTTCCCCGTTCCTCGGGTGACCTCGAAGAGGCCCGTGAACCTCGGATCGCCGTAGACGAGTCCGGCGGTGAGGAAGGCGCCGGCGGCGATCACCGCGGCGGCGGCGAGGTTCCTGATGATCCGCAGCGCGGTGGCTCGCCGGCTGTGCCGAGGTCCGCGGTCCCGAAATTCAGGGCCGTCCACTAGCCAACCACGGCGCCGAAGGCCATGCCCAGCAGGTACGTCACGCCCGCGGCACCCATGCCGATGGCCAGCTGGCGCAGGCCACGGGTGGCGGGCGAGGTACCGGAGAGCAGGCCCACCACGCCGCCGGTAAGCAGCAGCGCCAAGCCGACGAGGGAGGCGGAAACCACCAGTGCGGCGAGTCCTGTCATGCCCAGCAGGAAGGGAATGATGGGCACGATCGCGCCAGAGGCGAAGAAGCAGAAGCTCGACGCCGCCGCGCCCCAGGCGGTGCCGACCGCCTCGTGCTGGTCCTCGCTTTCGGGCAGTTCCGGACGCAGGGACAGGCTGGGATCGCAGTCGCAGTCCAGCAGGCCCATCCGCTCCGCGACGCGGTGCTCGGCGGCCTCCCGGGACATGCCGCGGGCCAGGTAGACAAGCAGGAGTTCGTTGTGCTCGATATCGAGCAGCGGCGCCGCCGCCAACGTGATCTGGGTGGGTCGGGTCGCGGCGAGGAGCTCCCGCTGCGACCGCACGGAAATAAACTCGCCGGCCCCCATGGACAGTGCGCCGGCCAGCAGCCCGGCGACGCCGCTGAGGAGTACCACCTGGCTGCCCACGCCCGAGGCCGCCATGCCCATGACGAGGGACAGGTTGCTGACCAGCCCGTCGTTGGCGCCGAAGACGGCGGCGCGGAACGTTCCGGCCAGCCGGTTGCGGCCCCGGGTGGCCAGCCCGCGGACCACTTCTTCGTGGATCTGCTCGTCGGCGACCATGGCCGGGGTGGCGAACGATTCGGTGGCGTACGGGGAGCGGCTCTCCGCCCGCTGGGCCAGGGCCAGGACGAAGACCGAGCCGAAGTGCCGGGCCAGGAAGCCCAGGAACCGGCTCCGGAGTGAGGCATGCCGGTCCTTGCCGGCGTGATCGCCCAGCAACTGGAGCCAGTGCGCTTCATGGCGTCCCTCGGCCTCGGCCAGCGCCAGCAGGATGGCGCGCTCCTCCCCGGCGCGGTTCTGCGCCAGGTCCCGGTAGACGGCCGCCTCGGCACGTTCATCGGCGAGATACTGTCGCCAGCGCTTGATGTCCGCTGCGCTGGGCGCTGCGCTCGCGTCTGTTGCGGGCGAGGGGCTCGGTGCGCTGACGGGAGCGGCAGTGGAGGGAGCCGCCCCGGGGGCAGCAGAGGCGTGCGGCGAGGCGGGGCGCGGGTCCGTATCGCGGACCGAAGGGGGCTGTGTCGGGTGGTGCTGCGAAGAATCGTTGCGGTCCGATTCGGTGTGCTGAGACACGAAAAACTCCTGGGTTTGGTCGGGCATGGTCCGGCCCCATTGCGACTCCAGACTACCCCGTATTTCCGCGCTTTTCCGGCTGGCAATCCTCAGTGGAAAGTTTAGGGTGGCCGTAACTGCCCTGCCCGGGTGGGCCCGCCCGCAGCTGCTGTCCGGCAGCAATTCTGTGCCCTTGACCGCCCGTGTCCACGGTGTTCGAATGAAACCCAGGGCGGGCTCCCCGGGGTCCTGCCGCCACCGAAGCCGCACGGAGGTTGCACCATGGATAGCACCGCATCACATCCCATCCAGCCGGCCCGGGAGTCACTCGAGTCCGATCCCGCCTACGACTACGCCGAGGACGCGCCCGTCAGCGACGTCGCGGAGACCGAGGACGAGGAGCTTCTCCAAGAGGCGGATCGGCTCGTTCCCCTGGACGCGGAGGACTTCCTGGGCGACGAGAAACCGGTGGTGCCCCTGGAGGGGGAAGAATTCCTTGAGCCTGAGGAAAATGAGTGATTCGCCAAAGGCCTTAAAATCCGACGGCGGTGCCTCCCCCGCGAAGGGGAGACACCGCCGTCGAACCTAACTCGCGGAAACTAAAGCAGCAGGACCTAGTGCGCCGGAACGGAAATGTGTTCGCCCTCGGATGCCTCGCCGGCAACCCGCCGTTGCCAGTTCTTCATGACGGCGGGATCTGTCGGCTTCGTCAGCAGCGACACGGCGATGTAGACGACCGCGGAGGCCGCGAGGCCGTAGTAGATCGGCTCGTTGGCGTAAATGCCGTCCAGCGGTACCTCGGCATTGATTTCCAGGATGATCATGGTGCCGAGCGTGATGACCGTGCCGACCGCCATGGAAGCCGCGGCGGCCACACCGGTGCCGCGCTTCCACACCAGGCCGCCGAGGATGGCCACGAGCAGGCCGCCGACAAGGATGTCGTAGGCAATGGTCAGGGCGGCGACGACGTCCTTGGTGATGATGGCGATGACGATCGCGACGAGGCCAAGGCCAAGGACCCACATGCGGTTGGCCTTGACGTCGTGCTCGGGATTGTCAGTGTCATCGGTGTTGATGGTCTTGCCGAACCAGCTGGCCACGAACGGGACCACATCGGCGCGGGCCACGGTGGCGGCGGCGATCAGAGCACCGGAAGCGGTGGACATCATGGCGGCGACGGCGGCGGCGAGCACGAGGCCGCCGATGCCGATGGGCAGCAGGTGGGTGGCGACCTCGGCGTAGACAACGTCCTTGCCCAGGGCCTTGACGTCGATGTTGGGCAGCGCGACGCGGGCGCCGAGGCCGATCAGGGCGCCGGCAGCGCCGTAGAGGATGCAGTAGATACCGGCCGTGGAGCCGCCCCAGCGGGCAACTGTCGGGGTCTTGGCGGTGAAGACGCGCTGCCAGATGTCCTGGCCGATCAGCAGGCCCAGGGTATAGACCACGAAGTAGGTGATGATGGTCTGGACCCCGATGCCGTCAATCTGGAAGAAGCTGGCGTCCACACGGGCGCGGATCCCGTCGAGGCCGCCGGCAGCGTTGAGGGTGAACGGCAGCATCAGCACGAAGATGCCAACGGTCTTGATGACGAACTGGACCTGGTCCGCCAGGGTGATGGACCACATGCCGCCGATGGTCGAGTAGACCAGCACGATCGAGCCGCCGACGGCGATGGCGAGGGCGCGGTCCCAGCCGAAGAGCACCACGAAGATGGTGGCGTAGGCGCTGGTGGAGGTGGCGCACAACATCAGCGTGTAGGCAAGCATGACGATGCCGGAGGTCTGCGTGGACTTGCTGCCGTAGCGCAGGGTCAGCATCTGCGAGACCGTGTAGATCTTCAGTTTCTGAATAGTGGGGGCGAAGAGCAGGCTCAGCAGCAGCACGCCGGCGCCGATCGCGACCACGAGCCACATGCCGGAGATGCCGAACTTGTAGCCCAGGCCCACACCGCCGACGGTCGAGGCACCGCCGAGGACAACGGCGGCCATGGTGCCGGTGTAGAGGAACGGACCGAGGCGGCGCCCGGCGACGAGGAAGTCGCTATTGTTCTTGGTGCGGGACTTGCCCCACCAACCGAACGCCAGCATGGCGGCCAGATACACCACCACGATTGCGATGTTGACGAAAGTTGCGTCCATTAAGGGCTCCTTGGAGCTGGTTGGCAGCGGATGCGGGCTTGCCGGCCTCAACAGTGTGTTCGGCAAGGCTGCAGCTGCGTGAAGTGGTTGGAGGAGGATGTCCGTCGGAACCTCCGGTATTGCCTAATAGGCAACACATGTTGCCAAAAAGCGTACGTTGTGACCCCGGTAACAGTCAAGGCGCAGTGCGTGCCGCCGCCTCCGCGTCACGAAGGCCCGCTCCCGCTAGGATTGCTCCAATGATGGGGCCAAGCGGCCGGCCGTGAAAGGTTCCTAAATGAAGGCTCTACCAGTTGAACCGAGCAATGTTCCCGTTGCCATCGGTTCGCGAATCCGCGCGGCCAGACAGTCCCAGCGGCTCACGATTGAACAGGTCGCAGACGCCACCGGGCTCACCAAGGGATTCCTGAGCCGGGTCGAGCGGGATCTCACCTCGCCCTCGGTCGCCTCCCTGGTGACGCTGTGCCAGGTTCTGTCCATCTCCATTGGCGACCTCTTCGCCGCACCCGAAACGCACCTCACGAAGCAGAATGAGGGCCCCCGAATCTCCCTCGGCGGCGAGGGGATCGTCGAGCGGCTGCTGACCGCGCGCTCCGAGCGCCGCGTCCAGATCATCCAGGCCGTGATCGAGCCGCGCGGTCGCGGCGAGTCCGAGCTCTATGCCGTGGACTGCGACGTCGACGTCCTGCATGTGGTCAAGGGCAGCATCCGCCTGATCCTCACCAATGAGGAATTCGAGCTCAGCGCCGGGGACACCGTGACGTTTCCCGGCCGGGAACCGCACACCTGGGTCAATCCCACGGACGACGCCGTCGAGGTGCTGTGGGTGCTCGTACCCGCCGCCAGCCGCTGAAGGAGGTTCGACAACGGCGGGGCGGAAGCCAAGGTGCTCTTCGGCAGCCCGGCGTTTGCCTCCGTCGACGCCGCCAAAGCCTGGATGACCACGGAGCAGTACAGCCAGCTCAAGCGCCTGCTGCTCACCCTCAAGTACAGCTGACCTCCCTTTTCTTGGTGAGATCGGCCGCGGTGAGATGTACGTCACATCCCGGCAATCTGCCGGAAACGGCAATTTAATGCCCGGAGCCGGCACGTAACGTGCCCGCAAGAATGGGAAAGCCTTCCCGAAACACGCCGTGAGTAGCGTCAACGGCGGGGGGACGCTCGTCAGTCCCAAACGTCACATGGTCTCGCCGCATCGGCGCCCTCGGAGCGCCGGCACTCGAGGAAGGCTCCCGCTATGAAGTTCTCTGTGCTTGCAGTAGGAATGACAACGGATCCGCAGGTCCTTGACCCCGGATCGACCGCGTGGATGCTCACGGCATCCGCTCTGGTCCTCCTGATGACCCCCGGTCTTGCGTTCTTCTACGGCGGGCTCGTCAGAATGAAGTCCGTCCTCAACATCATGATGATGAGCTTCGGCGCCATGGGCGTTGTGGGCGTCGTCTGGGCCCTGTGGGGCTATGGCCTGGCATTCGGCCCGGATGCGCTGGGAGGATTCGTCGGGGATCCCTTCACCAACTTCGGCCTGAGCGGGCTGACCACCAGCATCGGCTCCAAGGCGGCAGGCCTGCCGGACATGATCTTCGTCGGCTTCCAGGCCACGTTCGCCATCATCACCGTCGCACTGATCAGCGGCGCGGTGGCCGAGCGCGTCCGGTTCGGCCCCTGGCTCCTCTTTGCGGCCCTTTGGGTCACGCTCGTTTACGCGCCGATCGCGCACTGGGTCTGGGGCGGCGGCATCTTCGGACCTACCGGCATCATCGGCAGCAAGATCTCGGCCCTCGACTTCGCCGGCGGCACGGTGGTCCACATGAACGCAGGCATTGCCGGACTCATGCTTGCCGTGGTTCTGGGCAAGCGGCTCGGCTTCATGAAAGACCCCAACATCCGCCCGCACAACCTGCCGTTCGTGATGCTCGGCGCAGGGCTGCTCTGGTTCGGCTGGTTCGGCTTCAACGCCGGCTCGGAACTCGCCGCCGACGCCACGGCCGCCCTGGCCTGGACCAACACGCTGCTCGCCACCAGCGCCGCCCTGCTGGGCTGGCTGCTCGTGGAGCGGCTTCGCGACGGGCATGCCACCTCGCTCGGCGCCGCCTCGGGAGCCGTCGCGGGACTCGTGGCGGTCACCCCGGCCTGCGGATTCATCGACCCCATCGGCGCCATCCTGATCGGCGTGATCGCCGGTGCCGTCTGCGCGCTCGCCGTCGGGCTGAAGTTCAAGATCGGGCTCGACGACTCCCTGGACGTCGTGGCCGTGCACTTCGTCGGCGGCCTGTGGGGGACCCTGGCCCTCGGATTCTTCGCGCTTCCGTCCGCCAAGACGGCCGGCGGCCTGTTCTACGGCGGCGGCCTGGCGCAGTTCTGGCCACAGATTCTCACCGCCCTGATCGTCACGGTATGGAGCGCCGCCATGACCACGCTGATTGGCTTCGCGATCCACAAGAGCATCGGCATGCGCGTTTCCGAAGCCGACGAGCTCTCCGGAATTGACGTGACGGAGCACGCCGAAACGGCGTATGAACTCCTCATGGTCGGCGGCAGCTTCCACCCCGGTGACCCGCATGCCCGGACTGATGCGGCCGAGGCCCACGCGACGGCCCACGCCGGGACCCCGGCCGGGACCCAGGCCGAAGTCCCAGCCGGGACCAAAGCCGAGGCCGAGGGTGAGGCCGTGCGCGGCAGGGTGTCGTCATGAAGCTCGTCACGGCGATTGTGCGGCCGGAGCGGGTCGCGACCGTTAGCGCGGCCCTGGAGCGGGCCGGGGTCAACGGCCTGACCGTGAGCCAGGCCAGCGGCTACGGCCGGCAGCGGGGCCATACCGAGGTGTACCGGGGCGCCGAATACAGCTCGGACCTGCTGCCCAAGGTGCGGCTCGAAGTCCTGGTCGACGAGGGCGCCCTCGGCGCCGTCATGGCGGCCATTGAAGAGGGCGGGCGCACGGGCCGCTTCGGCGATGGCAAGATCTGGATTATCGAGGTGCGCGACGCCGTCCGCGTCCGCACGGGGGAGCGGGGCGCGTCGGCCATCGCCTGAAGTGGTTGGTAAACAAATGATGCGCAATACGAAACTTCGAGTGTATGATGGCTGTCACAACCGTCGGTCAATCCTCGAAGGAGAGGCTTCTTTTGGAAGAGCTGCGCATCGAGGCCAATGGCAACCTTGGCCCCATCGATTCATCCCGCGTCCCACGCTACGCCGGGGCTGCCACATATGCCCGCCTGCCGCGCCTGGACCAGGTGGCCAAGGCGGACGTCACGGTGGTCGGCGTGCCGTTCGACACCGGCGTCTCCTACCGCCCCGGCGCCCGCTTCGGGGCCAACCACATCCGCGAGGCCAGCCGCCTGCTCCGGCCGTACAACCCGGCATGGGACGTCAGCCCCTTCGAGAACATCCAGGTTGCCGACGCCGGCGACATGGCGGTCAACCCCTTCAACATCAACGACGCCATCGAAACCATCCAACAGAACGCACTGGACCTGACGGCGTCGGGCAGCAAGCTCGTCACCCTCGGCGGCGACCACACCATCGCCCTGCCGCTGTTGCGCGCCGCCGCCGAGCGCGCCGGCGGCCCCATTGCCATGCTGCACTTCGACGCGCACCTTGACACCTGGGACACCTACTTCGGCGCCGAGTACACCCACGGCACACCCTTCCGCCGCGCCGTCGAGGAAGGCATCCTGGACACCGAGGCCATCAGTCACATCGGCACCCGCGGTCCGCTCTACGGCAAGAAGGACCTCGACGACGACCACCGCTTCGGCTTCGGCATCGTCACCTCCGCCGACGTCTACTACCAGGGCGTCCTGGAGACGGTCGCCAAGGTCCGGGACCGGATCGGCAACCGCCCGCTCTATATCTCCGTGGACATCGACGTCCTTGACCCCGCGCACGCCCCGGGCACCGGCACGCCGGAAGCCGGCGGCATCACGAGCCGCGAGCTGCTGGAAATCATCCGCGGGTTCCGCGGCATGAACCTCGTCGGTGCCGACGTCGTCGAGGTCGCCCCGGCCTACGACCACGCCGAGATCACCGGTGTGGCGGCAAGCCACGTCGCCTACGAACTCGTGACACTGTTGGCGGACCGCGCCGTCGAAGGGGACCGCTTCGGCAGCCCGAACGGCTACGCTGCCCAGGCCCTCGGCCAGGAATCCCACCGCCCCGCCGGCTTCGGCTCCCCTGTGGCATCGCCGGTGGCTTCGCGATGACCGGCGTGCGCAACGGCGGGGACCTCGTCGTCGAGACCCTTGAGGCGCTCGGCGCCAAGACGGTCTTCGGCATCCCTGGCCAGCACGCCCTGGGCCTGTTCGACGCGATGGGCCGCGGGAACCTGCACTTCGTCTCCTCCCGGGTCGAGAACAACTCGGCCTTCGCCGCCGACGGCTACTCCCGCGCCACCGGCGAAGTCGGCGTGCTGTTCCTGTCCACCGGTCCGGGCGCGCTGACGTCCCTGGCCGGGCTGCAGGAGGCTTACGCCACCGGCGTTCCCATGGTGGTCGTGGCCAGCCAGATCCCGCTCGAGGGCCTTGGTGCCCGGCGCAAGGGCATGCTGCACCAGCTCGATGACCAGAAGGCCTCGGCCGCGAACGTCACCAAGTCCCAGCGGCTGATCCAGCACGCCTCCGGCATCCCCTCGGCCATCCAGGATGCCTGGACCGAGGCGATCTCCTCGCCGCAGGGCCCCGTGTGGCTCGAAATCCCGCAGAACGTCCTGCTGGACCCCATCATGGTGCCTCCCGTGGAAGACGCCCTCGCCGAAGCGGCCGACAACCCGCCCCGCGTGGAGCTGATCCGCGAAGCCGTGAAATGGCTCTCGACGGCGGAACGTCCCGCCATCATCGCCGGCGGCGGCACCCGCCGCGGCCATGCCGAAAAGTCGCTGCTCTCGATTGCGGAGAAGCTGCGGGCGCCGGTCATCTGCACCCCGGGCGGCAACGGCGCGTTCCCGTGGAGCCATGAGCTCTCCCTGCAGTCCTGGATCGAAGACCAGTACATGACGGAGGTGCTCGAGGACGCCGACGTGCTGATCGTCATCGGCTCCTCCCTGGGCGAGGTCACCTCCAACTACTTCACCTTTGAACCTCGCGGCCGGATCATCCAGATCGACGCCGAGCCCCGCGTCCTGGAGTCCAACCGCCCGGGACTGGGCATCCGGGCGGACGCCGGCCAGGCCCTGGCCGCCCTCGACGCCGCCCTGACCGAACCGCACGGCGAACGCGCCGACTGGCACGGCACGGCTCCCGAGGTACTCGTCAAGGACACCCTGGCCAAGGTCAAGGCCCGGCTCGAGTCCCAGGACCTCGGCAAGGAACTGAAGTTCATGGCCGACATCCGCGAGGCCGTTCCCGCGGCCATGCAGACGTTCTGGGACATGACCATCTCGGCCTACTGGGGCTGGAGCTGCTGGGATGCCCGCGACGGCCAGTTCCACTCCGCGCAGGGCGCCGGCGGGCTGGGCTTCGGCTTCCCCGCGGCGATCGGCGGCGCCGTCGGGCTTGAAACCACCGGCACTTCCGCCGGCGCATCTGCCGGACACGCCAGAGTGCTAGCCGTCTCCGGCGACGGCTCGGCGATGTACTCCATCTCCGAGCTCGCCACCGCGAAGCAACACAACGTCCCGGTCACCTGGCTCATTGTGGACGACGGCGGCTACGGCATCCTGCGCGAGGTCTGCCCCTCACCGCGAGGGGCAGGCCCGGCCGGTCCGCGTTTGCTATTTAAGGGGCTTTCGGGGCCGCGCGGCACCTCCCACGAGAGAGTTAGTTTCCCGAAGTAACCATTTTCGTATATAGTTGCCTAGGGCAAACAAAAGAGGGGTGTCCATCATGTCAGTTGAATCCAACGCTGCAGCCAGACTCGTCTACCAGATCTTCGATCTCCAGCGCGCGGTCCGTTGCGTTGCCGCCGCCAGTCTGCGCGGGCAGGACACCGGAGTGGCGCTTCAGGGCGTTCTGCGCTTTGTGGGGGAGGGCGAATCCCGGGCCACGCATCTTGCGGAGCGGCTCGGCGTCAGCGCCCCGGTCCTCAGCCGGCACATCGCCGACCTCGAAGAGCACGGCTATGTGGTCCGCCGGCCGGACCCGGAAGACGGCCGCGCGCAGCTGATCGCGCTGTCCGCCGCCGGCACGGAGAAACTGCGTGTCATCGAGGACCAGCGGACGGCCACCATCCAGGACCTGCTGCAGGACTGGAGCCAGGATGACGTCGAACTGACGGCGCGCACCCTCGAAAAACTTGCTGAGTCCCTCAGGACCTCAGCCCGGGCAACGACGGCCGGATCCACGAATACGACCGAAATTGTTGAGGAGTAGATATATGGCTAGCCACGCCGCCGCCACAGGGCCGTCCCCGGCCCCGTCGGACGTTCCGCAGGGAGCATCCCGCGCATCCCAGACCGCCGCAGAACCTGTGGCGATGACCCACCGCCAGATCATGGAGGCCCTCACCGGCCTGCTGGCGGCGTTCTTCACCGCCATCCTGAGCAGCACGATCGTCGCCAACGCGCTGCCCACCATCATGTCCGAACTCAAGGGCACCCAGACGGACTTCGCCTGGGTGATCACCGCCGCGCTCCTGGCCAACGCGGCAACCACCCCGATCTGGGGCAAGCTCGCGGACCTCTTCAACAAGAAGGTCCTCGTCCAGCTGAGCATCGTGATCTTCGTGGCGGGCTCCGTTATGGCCGGCCTGTCCGAGACCATCCCGCTGCTGCTGACCGCCCGTGTCATCCAGGGCATCGCCATGGGCGGCCTCACCGCCCTGGCCCAGGCCATCATCGGCTCCATGATCCCGCCGCGCGACCGCGGAAAGTACTCCGGCTACATGGGCGGCGTCATGGCCGTGGGCACGGCAGGCGGCCCGCTGCTGGGCGGCTTCATTGTCGACAGCCCGCTGGGGTGGCGCTGGACCTTCTTCGTCTGCGTCCCGCTCGCGGTGGTCGCACTCATCCTGCTGCAGGTCACCCTCAAGATCCAGCACGTCAAGCGCCCCGCCAAGATCGACTGGCTCGGCTCCATCCTGTTGACCTCCGGCGTCAGCCTGCTGCTCATCTGGGTCTCCTTCGCCGGCAATCCCGACTACTACGACTGGTGGTCGTGGCAGACGGTCGCCATGGTGGGCGGCGGCATCGTGCTCCTTGGCCTGCTCGTGCTGGTGGAATCCAAGGTCGCCCAGCCGATCATCCCGCTCAAGATCATCTCCGAGCGGACCACCGCCCTCGCAATCCTCGCCTCGGTGGCCGTCGGAGTGGGCATGTTCGGCTCCTCGACCTTCCTTGGCCAGTACTTCCAGGTGGCACGCGGCGCCACCCCCACCGAGGCCGGCCTGCTCACACTGCCCATGATCGCCGGCAACCTCATCGGGTCGGTCGCCTCCGGCATGCTGATCAGCCGCACCGGCAAGTGGAAGCGGTACCTCGTGGCCGGCGCCATCTTGCTGATCGGCGGCCTGGGCCTGGCCGGCAGCATGGACCACACCACTGACCTGTGGATGACCGGTATCTACACCGCCATCCTCGGCGTCGGCCTGGGCCTGCTGATGCAGAACCTCGTCCTCGCCGTCCAGAACACGGTCCAGGCCAAGGACATCGGCACAGCCAGCGCCTCTGTGGCCTTCTTCCGGTCCGTCGGCGGTGCGATCGGCGTCTCGGTCCTCGGCGCCGTGCTGGGCAACCGCGTCAAGGAGCTCGTCGTGGAGGGGCTGGCATCGGCCGGCATCCAGGTTCCCGCCGGATCCGCGGGGGCCAGCATGGACCTCAAGGACATGCCGGCACCGATCCGCGACATCATGCGTGCCGCCTACGGCGACGCGATCGCCGAGGTCTTCCTGATCTCCGCAGTCGTCGGCCTCGTCGCGCTGGTGGCCATCCTGTTCATCAAGGAACGCCCGCTGCGCCGCACCGTCGACGTCCGGCCGGAACCCGCCGAACTCGCAGGGGACGCCCCGGAAGCCGGGATGACCGCGATGGCCGGTGCCACGGCCCCGGCTTTGGGGAACACGGGTTACACCAGGAGCACAGGGAACGACGCCGTCGGGACAGCGCCGTCCGCCGGAACCGGCATCGTTGACCTGGACCGGGAATTCATCGAGGTGCTCAGCCGGGACCGCGCCGAATCCCGCTTCCCCGATGCCGCCCGCCAGCGGACCCGGACCTTGGTGGCCGAGGACCGGCCCGAAGCCGCCGACGTCGTACCGGTGATGCTCCAGACCCAGCGGCTCCTCGCGGAGCAGCAGCTGCTGCTGGCGGACGCCCTGCGCGCCGTGCACGAGCAGGCCGCCGAGCAGCGTGCGATCGCCACGGAACAGGCCCGGGTTGCCGGGGAGCTCACGGTCCTGCGCCGGCAGCTCGCCAAGCAGCGCAAGATGCAGCGCGCGGCTGCCGACTACATCGCCACCCACGGCCGGCACCGGACCGAGTAGCGCCGGCTCACAGTACCGGACCGCTGAGGCTCCGCGGCCGCCCCGAGGGGCGGCTGCGGGGCCTTCGTGCGGCAAGACGGTTGCGTGGCAGGCAACGGCCGCCGCCTAAGTACGCCGTTTGGATGATATTCAGTTCCCGATGTTCCTCCCGGGCGAGGGATTTCGTAGAGTTGGGTGGCTAAGGCTGTCGGTCCCATGGGCTAGTCTCCAATCAGCCTTCCAATAAACTTCACTATTTGGCTCTCCCCATACTTTGCTCTCCCCAAATTTGGTCTCCCTATAATTCAGTCTTCGTAAGGACTCGTGGGCATGCTCGTTACCCTCATGCGGCGCTATTCCAAGCCGTATCTGCCATACATCGCGGCTGTGGTCATCTTCCAGCTGGCCTCGACCATCGCGGCTCTGTACCTCCCCAGCCTCAATGCCCAGATCATCGACGAGGGCGTCTCCCGCGGCGACACGGACTACATCTGGCGCACCGGCGGCGTCATGCTCGGCGTCGCGCTGATCCAGGTGGCCACCGCGATCGCCGGCGTCTACTTCGGCTCGAAGGCGGCGATGGCGTTCGGCCGGGACCTGCGCCGCGGCGTGTTCCGCAAGGTGAGCAGCTTCTCAGCGCGGGACGTCAACCTCTTCGGCGCCCCCACCCTGATCACCCGGGGCACCAACGATGTGCAGCAGGTCCAGATGCTCATGCTCATGGCGCTGAACTTCATGGTGGCCACACCCATCATGTGCATCGGCGGGATCTTCATGGCCCTGCGCGAGGACCTCAACCTGTCCTGGCTCGTCTGGGTGTCCGTGCCCCTGCTCGTGGTCGTGGTGGGCTACCTCGTGGTCCGCCTGATGCCGCTCTTCCGTTCCATGCAGGAGAAGATCGACCGGCTCAACGGTGTCCTCCGCGAGCAGATCATCGGCATCCGCGTGGTCCGGGCCTTCGTGCGCGAACCCCACGAGGCCGAGCGCTTCGGCGCGGCCAACCAGGACCTCACCGACGTCTCGCTGAAGATCGGTTCCCTGTTTGTGCTGATGTTCCCCGCCATCGGCATGATCCTGCACATCTCCACGGCCGCTGTGCTCTGGTTCGGTGGCCAGCGCGTCGATGCCGGCGAGATGCAGGTCGGCTCGCTGACGGCCTTCCTCCAGTACCTCCTGCAGATCCTCATGGCCGTCATGATGGGCACCTTCATGGCCATGATGATTCCCCGCGCCTCGGTCTGCGCCGACCGGATCGGTGAAGTGCTCGACGTCGAACCCTCCATCCACGAATCGCTCACCCCGGTGGCGCCTGCGGCAAAGGCCGGCCGCGTCGAATTCCGCAACGTGACCTTCGCCTACCCTGGCGCCGAGGCTCCCGTACTCAGCAACATCAGCTTTACGGCCGAGCCCGGACAGACCGTGGCGATCATCGGCTCCACCGGCGCCGGCAAGTCCAGCCTGCTGGCCCTGCTCCCGCGGCTGTACGACGCCGAGTCGGGCGAGGTCCTGCTCGACGGCGTCCCCGTCACCCAGCTGGACCGCGCCGAGATCACGCAGCGCGTGGCCATGGTGCCGCAGCGGCCCTACCTGTTCTCCGGAACCATTGAGCACAACCTGCGCTTCGGCAAGCCCGAGGCCACGGACTCGGACCTGTGGGAGGCACTGACGGTCGCCCAGGCCGCGGAGTTCGTGCGCGAAAAGAAGGGCGGCCTCGCAGCACGGATCGCCCAGGGCGGCACCAACGTCTCCGGCGGCCAGCGGCAGCGGCTGTGCATCGCCCGCGCGCTCGTCACCGAACCCAAGGTCTTCCTGTTCGACGACTCGTTCTCGGCCCTTGACGTCGCCACCGACGCCAGGCTCCGCCGGGCGCTCAAGGCCAAGACGGCCGATGCCACAGTGATCATCGTCGGCCAGCGGGTGTCCACCATCGCCGATGCGGACCAGATCCTCGTGCTGGACAACGGCCGGATCGTGGACCGCGGAACACATGAGGAACTGTTGGAAAGCTCCAGCACCTACCAGGAAATCGTCGAATCCCAGCTGAGCGCGGAGGCAGTGGCATGAGCACCAACGAGAAAGTCTCCAGCACGCCGGCCTCCGCAGCCGGCCAGGCCGCTGCCGATACGGACGCCACCGACCTGATCGAAGATGACTTCATCGAGGAGGAGTACACGCCCGGCGAGGCCGACGGCGGCATGTTCGGTGCCGTACCGGCCAAGAAGGCCCAGCACTTCTGGCCCTCCGCCAAACGGCTCATGGGGCTGCTGAAGCCCGAGCGCGCCGGTATCACCGCCGTGCTCGCCATGGTGACGGTCGCCGTCGTCCTCAACGTCATTGCCCCGAGGATCCTGGGCCAGGCGATGGACGTGATCTTCGCCGGAGTGGTCGGCAAGCAGCTCCCGGCCGGGGCCACCAAAGAACAGTTCATCGAAGGACTGCGCTCCCAGGGCCAGGACAACTTTGCCGACATGCTCGCCAAGATGGACGTCGTGCCGGGCGCCGGCATCGATTTCCAGAAGCTCGCGTTCCTCATCAGCGTGGTGCTGGTGATGTACTTCGTCGCCAACATCTTCCTCTGGCTCCAGGGCTATGTCCTCAACGTGCTGGTCATGCGCGTGGTCCGCACGCTGCGCGATGACACCGAGAAGAAGCTCAACAAGCTGCCGCTGAACTACTTCGATACCCGCCAGCGCGGCGACATCCTTTCCCGCGTCACGAACGACGTCGACAACATCCAGCAGGCGCTCCAGCAGGCCTTCGCCCAGCTGGTGAACTCGGCCCTGACGGTCATCGGGATCGTGATCATGATGTTCATCGTGTCCTGGCAGCTGGCCCTGATCGCGCTCGTCGCCCTGCCGCTCTCCGGCGTGGCAGCCGGCATCATCGGCGCCCGCAGCCAGAAACTCTTCGCCGCCCAGTGGAAGAACACCGGCGAGCTCAACGGCCAGATCGAGGAATCGTTCTCCGGCCACGACCTCGTCCGCGTGTTCGGCCGCGACGCCGACATGCTGGCCCGCTTCGACGAACGCAACGAGGAACTCTACAAGGCCAGCTTCGGAGCCCAGTTCGTCTCCGGCATGATCATGCCTGTCATGCAGTTTGTCTCCTACCTCAGCTATGTCGGGATCGCCGTCGTCGGCGGGCTGCGCGTGGCCTCGGGCAGCATGAGCCTGGGCGACGCCACGGCGTTCATCCAGTACTCACGCGAATTCACCCAGCCGCTGGGCCAGATGGCCGGCATGGCCAACATGCTGCAGTCCGGTGTCGCCTCCGCCGAGCGGGTCTTTGAATTCCTCGACGCCGACGAACAGGACGCCGAGACCGCCACCGAGCACCTCCCGGTGAAGACGGACGGGCACGTCGAGTTCAAGCACGTCACCTTCAGCTACACGGCGGACAGGCCGCTGATCGAGGACCTGTCCTTCACGGCCGAACCCGGACACACGGTGGCGATCGTGGGACCGACCGGGGCGGGCAAGACCACCCTCGTCAACCTCGTGATGCGCTTCTACGAGCTCAACTCCGGCAGCATCACCCTGGACGGGGTGGACATCACCCGGCTGAGCCGTTCGGAGCTGCGCGCCAAGGTGGGCATGGTGCTGCAGGACGCCTGGCTGTTCGGCGGAACCATCTACGAGAACATCCGCTACGGCAAGCTGGACGCCACCGAAGAACAGATCATGGCGGCGGCCAAGGCCACGTTCGTGGACCGCTTCGTCCGGGCGCTGCCGGACGGCTACAACACGGTGATCGACGAAGAAGGCAACAACGTCAGTGCCGGCGAAAAGCAGCTGATCACCATCGCCCGGGCCTTTGTGGCGAACCCGTCGCTGCTGATCCTTGACGAGGCCACGAGTTCCGTGGATACCCGCACCGAAGCCTTGGTCCAGAAGGCCATGGCGGCGCTGCGGACGGAACGCACCAGCTTCGTCATCGCCCACCGCCTCTCCACCATCCGGGACGCGGACACCATCCTTGTCATGGAGGACGGGCAGATCGTCGAGCAGGGCCGGCACGCCCAACTGCTGGCCCTGCAGGGAGCGTACTACCGGCTGTACATGTCCCAGTTCGCCGGCGAGGACGCAGACTCTGCCGTGGCGGATTCCGCGGAGGACGCGACGGCGGTGCACAGCTGAGCGCCGCAGGCCCCGCCGGGAAGAGCGCAGCTGCTGGGGAGAACATATCCACGGAGCCCTGGCGCCTCGAGGTGGGCGTGCCGATGCGCTGGAGCGACATGGATGCCTACGGGCACATCAACAACGTCCAGATTGTCCGGATCCTCGAAGAAGCACGGATCGCGGCGTTCGGCCCGCCCCGGGGTCCCGGGCTGCCGGGAACCGAACCGCTGGTGCCGCTCTTCAATGAAATTCCGGAAGGGACGCTGGCGCTCGTGGTCGAGCACAAGATCAGGTACGTCAGGACCCTTGAGTACCGGAACGTGCCCGCCGTCGTCCAGTTGTGGATCGGCGCGGTCAAGGGCGCCAGCTTTGACATCCACTACCTGGTGCAGGATCCCGTCACGCGCGAGGACTGCGTCCGGGCCACGAGCCATCTCGCCTTCGTGGACGAGGCAACCGGCCGGGTGCTGCGGCTGACGCCGGAACAGAAGGACCGGCTGGCCCCCTACACCCGTGCCCACCCGGTCCAATAGCCTCTACCACGGTGCCGGTGGGGCTCCTAGAATGAACAACTCCGACGCTAAAAGGAGGCGTGGTCGTTGTGAACATGGGCCAGAACATGCACAAGAAGCACACCCGCAAGAAGAAGTGGAACGAACTCTCGCCGATTGCACGGTTCGGAACAATAGCCGCTGCCATCGTCCAACTCTCGCTGCTGGTGGCGGCCCAGACGGACATCAGCCGACGCCCGTCTGCGCAGATCCGCGGCAGCAAGGCCATGTGGCGGCTTGCCACGCTGGTGAATTTCATCGGTCCGGCCACGTATTTCACCTTCGGCGTGAAGCGCCGGCCCGGCGCGAAACCGAGTCTGCTGCCCGCCCGTCCGTAATCTACTGGCCGGTAGTTTAGGGTCGGCGTTAAATGGGCGCGTTCAGTTTAAGCCTGTAAATTGAACGTATGACCCCAACCAAGAAGCCTGCCCTGCACCGCGCCCTCGGTATCTCCAAGGAGATTGAAGACGCGGCGTGGTTTGTGCTGGGCCCGGGGTTGCTCGGCAAGGCGTCCCCCCTGGACGGCCGCACCAAAACGTGGTCCGTCCAGGCTGCCGCGGAGTTGCTGGAACGCCTCGAACGGGGCGTTCCAGATCCCAAGGCGCCGATGATGACCAACCTGCGCCAGAACCTGGAAGACGCCACCCGCGGGGCGAAGCAACTGGCCGTGGAGCTACTCTTCCTCCAGTCCCTGCCGCTGGCCCACGAGGTCAAGTCGCTGAAGGTCAAGCGGGCCCGCGTCGCCGAGGCGGCATCCTGGCTGGAGCCTGCGCTGGAGCTCCCCGACGAGCTCTACGCGGGCATGACGGACCACGGCGTGATCCGGGACCGCACCGCGGAATTCAACTGGACCATCTGGGACCACCTGAAATGGCTCTGCCGCTTCGTGCAGCACGTCGCACAGCGGCCGGCCCACGTCGTCCAGGCCGCGGTCAAGGATCCGCTGGCCTTCCACCGGTTGGTCGCCGGCACCCCGGATGACCAGCCGGCCATCCGCCGCAGCATTGAGTTCCTGGTCTGGCCCAGCTATTTCGAACCCGTGGTGGCCGATGTCGAACGGCAGGAGATCCGCGACGCTTTCGCTTCCCTCGTGGGCGGGGCCAAGGGGGACAGTGACGAGGACATTTCGGCGGACATCCACCGGATCCGCCTGCACCTGGACCAGCAGGCCGGGCAGCGGATCGACTGGTACTCACGCCAGCTGGTGAGCCAGTGGCGGAAGGTCGGCGACCCCGGCCGCCGCGCCTGGCTCCTGCGCACCCACCACGACAACGCCGAGCTGCTGGGGGAGTGGCGGGACGAGGAAGCGGTGACGCTCGACGTCGAACACCTCCGCCTGCTGGACCCCGGCGTCACCGCGGGGCTGGTCCAGAACGCCGTTGACGAGGACTACAAGCACCTCGGCTACGTGGAGCGTGAGGACACCAAGACCGCAGTCTTCGCCTTCCTGACCGTCATGAAGCCGGGTGACCTTGCGCTCTACCAGAGCTCGGGCAAGGTACGGATCGGCGTGGTCCTCGGCGAACCGGAGCATGCCAAAGACAACCGCCAGCTCCGCCGCAAGGTCCGCTGGTTCGATGAGGAACACGACGCCACCGGCCTGCCCCGCCACGTGCAGCGCCAGCTGACCACCTCCGGCAACATCGTAGACATCACCCGCGTGATCCAGGCGCTCGAGGCGCTGCTGCCGGCTGAAGCGGAAGCCGAGGACGGCGACGGCGCCGCGCCGGATGCCGCCGTCGAACCGGCCTGTGACGGGTTCCGGCCGCTGACGCCGGAGTTCGCCGCGTCCCTGCACATGGACCTGGAGCCGCTGCAGGAAATCGCCGAACTCCTCGAGGAGAACCGGCAGCTGGTGCTCTACGGTCCGCCGGGAACCGGCAAGACGTACCTCGCCAAACACCTCGCCGCCGAGCTCGCCGGCGACACCACGGACGAGCGGGTCAAGCTGGTCCAGTTCCACCCGTCGTACGCCTATGAGGATTTCTTCGAGGGCTTCCGCCCGGACAAGACGGACGAGGGACAGGTCTCCTTCAAGCTCGTGGCGGGACCGCTGCGCCGGCTCGCCGAGGAAGCGGCCAAGCCCGGGAACGAGAGCAAACCGTACTTCCTGATCATCGACGAGATGAACCGCGCCAACCTCGCCAAGGTGTTCGGCGAGCTGTACTTCCTGCTCGAATACCGCGACGACCGCATCTACCTGCAATACAGCCCCAACGAGCCCTTCACCCTGCCGGACAACCTTTACATCATCGGCACCATGAACACCGCGGACCGCTCCATCGCGATGATGGACGCGGCCATCCGGCGGCGCTTCTCCTTCATCGAGCTGCACCCGAAGACGGAACCCGTGAAGGGCTCGCTGCTGCGCTTCCTCCAGACCCGCGACCTGGACACGACGCCGGCCCTGCTGCTTGACGCTTTGAACGACGCGATCGACGAATGGGACCGCGACCTCATGATCGGGCCCTCCTACTTCATGAAGAAGTCCGCGCAGACGCCCAAGGGCCTGCGCAGGATCTGGAAATACGAGCTCATGCCGCTGCTGGAAGAGCACTATCACGGGCAGCTCAACCGCGCCCAGCTCGAGGAACGGTTCGGACTGGAACAACTCCTGGGCCGCCTGGCGCATGCCTAGGCTGGCCGGGGACGCCGTAGCGCTGGACCGCAGTTCGTCGGACCGCAATGCCTCTGACCACTGGGTTTCATCAGAAGGCGGTCCGGCCGGGCGCGGTTCATCAGGTCGTGGTTCATCCGGACGTGGTTCATCCGGACGCGGTGCGGCGGAGGCCTGCCGGCACATTGTCCTCGACGAACTCTCCGTCGGCGTCGTGGAGCGGCTTGATCCGGCCACTGCCGCCTACGTCAACGCCAGCGGCCTGGCGAAGGCCTCGCCGATGGGCATGGGCCTGTACCGGGTCGAACCGGTGGGGACCGTCGGCTCGGTGCGCACTCCCGCCGTGCAGCTGGAGGTGCGACCGAAAGGTCGGCTCGGTCTGAGCCGTTTGCTGTTCCTCCTCGGCTACGCGGGGGACCAAGGGTTCCGAGACGATTCTGTCGCCGCGGTGGAGCACGCCGACCTTTGGAGCGCCCTGGCCGAATCCTTGGCGCAGCTCGCTGACCGGGCGCTGAGCCGCGGCGTGCTGCAGGGGTATCTCATGGTGGAAGAATCGCTCCGGACCGTCAAGGGCCGGATCCGGATGTCGGACCAGATTTCCCGCCGGCCCGGCATGCTGGTTCCGCTGGAAGTCTCCTACGACGAGTTCACCGAGGACATCGCGGAGAACCGGATTCTGCGCGCCGCACTGGAACGGATGTCCCAGGTGCCGCGGGTTCGGCCGGAAGTCTTGAGCCGCCTGCGCCAGCTCAAGGGAAAGCTCGACGCCGTGACGCGCCTTCAGTCCGGCGCGCCGCTGCCGCAGTGGCGGCCCAGCCGGATGAACACCCGTTACCACGCCGCTCTTCGGCTCGCCGAACTGATCCTGCGGAACGCGTCGGCGGAGGCCGGCGACGGCAAGCAGCAGTCGGCGTCGTTCGTGGTGGACATGGCAAAGGTGTTCGAGGACTTCGTGGGAACAGCCCTGCGCGAAGCCATGGCCGCCTACCCCGGAGAAATGCGGTTGCGCTACAACGCCCTGCTGAACGAGGCCGTCCGCGACTCGGACCGCATTGTGGTGCAGCCCGGTGCCGTCCACTTCCTCGGCGGCCGGCCCGTGATGGTGTACGACGCCAAGTACAAGGCCGCGGCCGACGTCGGCGCGTCCCTTTCGGGCGACCACTACCGGATGCTGGCCTACTGCACATCCTTGCGGGTGCCGACGGCGTGGATCGTTTACCCGGGAGCCGGGGAAATCAAGCTGCGCCGAATTCTCAATACCGACATCGACATTGTCGAGTTCCCGCTGGATCTGTCGCTACCGCCGTCGGAAATCCTGGCCGCCGTGGCAGATCTTGCCCAGCAGTCGTGGGGCGAAGTGCTCCGGCAGGCCAGTATCGACAGGTCCGCCGGCTAGGCGGATTCCTGCTGGTCGGCCACTGTCCGCAAATGTTCCAGGAGCGCCTTTTCCGGCTGGCCCGGGTTGTTGGCGACGTGCCACTGGAGTTTCTCCCGCACGTCAGCTTCTTCCGGGTTGGTGCCAGCCAGAACCTCATCAATGATCGAGGCCGCCTGCCGGCGCAGCGGCTCCAGATCCGGGTTCGCTCCGCGGAGCGGGCGGGGCCGGAAGCCGTGGAGCCTCGTGTGGCCGAGGCGACGGAACGGCAGAATTGTGGGGTCTGAATCTATGGGGCTGGAATCTGCGGGACTGGAATCTGTTGGCGCAGCAGCCGTTTCGGGCTGGTCGTTGGACATCAGCAAGTGCGGCATCGTGCGCTCTCCCGTGTTTGCAGTACGCGTTGGTACTGACCGAATAATGCCTATCGCCCCCGGAGTCGAATATTAGCTGAGGTCGTTCAGCCTGCACCGGAGGTGGGCCGCGCGACACGCGGGGCGTTACTGCTCAGCGAAGGTCCTCAGGAGGGTTAGTCCCGGGCCGGGTTGTGCAGGAAAGGACTGTGGAGGGGAGGGCCCTGGAGGAAGGCATCGAGGCGGAGCTCCAACGCCGATCGGTCCTTCAGTTCGCACTCCCACACGGTGAGGACTTCCCAGCCATCGAGTTCGAGCTGAAGCCGCTGGGCGGCGTCGCGGTTCCGGGTGCGGGTGCGCTTGGTTTCCCAGAACTCGGCGTTGGCCTGGGGTGCGTGCTGGCCCACACGGCAGTCGTGGAAATGCCAGAAGCAGCCGTTGACGAAGATGACTTTGCGGCGGCCGGCGAAGACGAGATCGGGGGTGCCCGGGAGTTTGCCGCCGCTCGCGGTGCCGTGCAGGCGATAGCGGTATCCCTTTGCGTGCAGCAGCCTGCGGACCAGCATTTCCGGCTTGGTGTTCTTGCCCCGGATCCTGGACATGTTCCAGCTGCGCCGCTCCGGAGTCAGCTTATCCGCCATTGTTTAAGTCTAGGCGGGTGCCAAGTCCTGGCGCCGGGCAGCAGCCTCCGGGCAGCAGCCTCGGGGCGCGGGGCTGAGCGGACCGGGGGCGGCGGGCCGGGAACTGCGGGCCGGTAGTCGCCGTCGGGCGTTAGATTTCCCGCTCCGGGTGTTCGCCGAACTGGAAGTGGCGTCCGCTGAGCGACGTCGGCGTAATTTCGACGTAGAAGTCCTTCAACGTCGGAACCCACGGTTTCAGTCCGAGGGCCTCGGCGTCGGCGATGTCCGCCGATTGGTCGAGCACGCGCGCAGTGCCGCGCAGGACTACTGACCATGCTTCCTCGGACAGGATCCCGTCGGTTTCGAAGAGCACCTTCGAGTTGATGGTGAGCTCGGCCAGTTTGTTTCCCGGGGCGGTGCGGAGGAACAGTTTCCGGCCGCTGGCCGCGTAGTTCACGGGGAAAATGTCGGGTTCTCCGGCCACGGTGACCACGAGCCTGCCGTGCTTTGTAGCCTCAATCAATGTCCAGGCTTGGTCGTCGTCCAGTGTGAGGATCGGATTGCCGTCTTCGTGTTCGAACATCATGGGTTCATTGTTCTGAATTGGGCGGTCGCTGGCTAGGGGCTAAAGGACTGCCGGGGTGTTCTGCCGGGGTGTTCTGCTGGTCCGACAGGCGGGCACATGCTGCCTGTGGATAATTTTGACCGGCAAAATGTGATCTCAGTTACCCTTAAGCCACAAATTGGCTTCAATCGTCTTGATTTTCTATCGGGGGAGTAGCTGACCATGACATCTCGCACTTCGCTTTCCGGTCCCTGGCGAGCCTGTGCGGTCGCTTGGGTGTCGATCTCCCTGATGTCGGCCACAGCGTGCAGCGGGGGTGGAACGCCGCCTCCCGGATCTCCACCTGCTGCTTCGCAGAGTCCCTCAGGGCCGGCCACCCCGAGCGCAACTCCCACACCTACTGCCAGCTACAAGCCCGCCGACGCGACCGGCAAGGCGCAGAACGTGCCAGTACCCGAGTTGCCGGAAGCTGCGAAGGCGGAGACGAAGGAAGGGCTGGAGGCGTTTGCGCGGTACTGGTACGCGCTCCTGAACTATTCGTACGAGACCGGTGACCTATCTGGTATCAACTCGATCTCCAGCCCTTCATGCGCCCTTTGCGGAAAAGTCTTTCCTGGGATCCAGAAATGGAACGGTGAGGGAAGGTGGATAGTCGGTGGGACGGTTACGGTCCATGCAGTTCAATCGACTTTCGTGAAGACGCCGAATGGAGATTTCCAAGTTGCCATCCAGTCGCAACAACAGGCTGGATCGCTGAAAAACGCAGACGGAACTGATGCGCAGGCGATTTCCGAGTCCGCCATGCTGGGGGACTTGATGGTGGCGAGATACGAGAAAGGATGTTGGGCCGTTCAGAACGTCGATCGGCTCGGGAGCTAGGCAATGCCGGGACGTATTGCATTGCGATTATTCGTGACGGCTTTCCTTGGATTAGTCGCCCTGCTTGTGATTCCAATTTCCGCGGTGGCTGACGACTCAGAAGTTTCTTGGAGCACCTCTGGGCTCGGAGTCTGGCGCTATGATGCAGGCGCTGGCGTATGGGTGGATGCGCCAGGTGAAGTTGCAGAAAACCCCAACATCTACAAATTCGAGTATCTCTGTCTCGACGCCACAAAGAACAATTTCGACGTTGATTGCCTTGCAGGAGCGGTTCGCTGCGATCAAGGTCGCGATGGGCGGCCCGTGCGTTGGTACACTTCCCTGCGAGTATTTGACCCACCCATATGGTCAACGATTCGTCCAGATCGGTGTGTCTATCTCGAGAAACCCGTAGACGTGCTGGGCCAGATTGCCGCCCAGATTCAGACCAAATTTCAGCAACTACCAATCAATGCCGGCCGAAGCGTCATGCAGCCGAGCCCACACACTCTGAGGGGTGCCGAGACAAATTTCTATGCCGAGGCCATCGAGCAAACATTTGGCGTCGATATGCTGGGCCAAAGTGTGGCTATTGTGGCTAAGCCGGTCCAGTACTCCTGGAGCTATGGCGACGGCACCTCGCTCGGCCCGCAAGCGGTGGCCGGCGGACCGCTTCCGCAGGATCGCTGGGGCGAGAAGACCCTGACGAGTCACGTGTACACCCAGACCGGCGACTTCCCGGTGGTTTTGACGACGCATTTCCAGGGAACCTACTCCGTCAATGGCGGACCGCCGCTGCCCATCCCCGGCCAAGGGCAATTCAGCTCGCCACCGCAGACCGTCAGTGTCTGGCGGACGATCACCAGGAACTACGCAGACACGTGCCTGCAGAATCCCCAAGGCCAAGGCTGCCCCGGGGTCGCCCCGCCGCCTCCCTAGTCCGTGACTAGGCTCGCAATTCCCGGTCCATCCGTTCCATCCGGGCATTCACGAGCTGGCAACGCGGGTCGTCCGGCCCCAATAGCGCAGCCACGGCAGCCGCAGTCGCCGTATCGAAGGACCCCATGTCGCTGGTGCACCACTGCAGCATCAGCCGGGCATCACCGCTTGACCGGACGGAAGCTCCCACGGCTGTGTTGAGCTCGTCGCGCATGAACCCGATCGCCAGATTGACCGAACGGGTGAGCAGTTTTGACGGGTACGCCGCGAACGCCTCGGCAACCCGACCGTCCCGCAGATGACCGGCCACAACGGAAGCGTCGGTCACGACGTTGAGGGTTGAAGAGAATCGGTAGGGGTTCGCTTTCAGGACATCCCCCAAAATGGCGCGGATCCGGTGCATCTCGGTCCGGATCGCCGCGCCGGTGCCCGCATCGCCATGGATCTCGTACGCCAATTCTTCGGCACTCCAGCCCTGATCACGCGAGGCCAGAAGGGCCAGGATCTCGGCGCGGCGCACAGTCAGCGGACGGCTGATGCCGCCGTCGACTGCCGCGGATGGCGCGTCCCCCAAGAGCCGCAGCACGAGCTGGGGTCGGGCGCCGCCGTCGCGCACTGCCCGCTCGCCACCAGGGGCCCGCTGCCCCGAGCGCCCGACGCCGCCGTCGGGAAACGGGGCCGATTTCAGCAGCTCCTCTGCGAGCCGCACTCCGCAACGGACCAGCCGCAGGCTGTCCGGCGTGACCGATTCGAAAGGGCCGGAGACGTCCAGGACGCCGATGATGTCGCCGGTCAAAGGGTCGCGAATGGGGGATGCGGTGCAAGCCCAGTCATGGTGGGTCCGCACGAGGTGCTCGGCCGAGAAGAGTTGCGCCGGCGCACCCGTCACCAAGGCCTCGCTGATGGCGTTGGTGCCCACCCCTGATTCGGACCAGTCGGCGCCCTCCACGAACTCCAGCGAGTCCGCGAGCCGCAGGGCCTGCTTGCTGCCGACGCGCCACAGAACTTCGCCCTCGTGGTCGGTCACGATCAGCAGATGGCGCCCGGTCACGGTCTCGTCGGCCAGAAGCTGTGACAACGCAGGCATCACCGCAGCCAGCCGATGGCCAGCGCTGAGGGATCGCGCCTCGGAAACTTCATGGCGGTGCAGGGGCCGGTGCTGGTCCGGATCGATGCCCAGCGCCAGGGAGCGCTGCCAGGACTTGATAAGCGACGGCGAGAGGTGCGGATCCGGAGTGCCCGAAATCGTGGTCTCGTGCGCCGCCCGGAGTATTCGGGCGTATTCCGCCGGTGCAGAAAACCTGAGGTCCGAGGGATGCGTGAGGGGGCCGTTGCCCTGCCGCATGCTCATTCTCTCAACTCGCCCTCGAATCGTCGCACCCGGCTGGGTCCCTGCCGCCGTCGGCCAACCTGCGCGCCCGCCGACAGCTTGAGAGCTCCGTGTAACCCGATTGTAACCCCCTGCGACTTTTACTTGTGATGCGGGTCACTGCGCGGTCTACGCGCCACGCAACGGGAGCGGCCCCCTGTCAGCAATGGAAAGAGGAAACATGCCTGAGACACCAAACGGCGTCGTCGGGGCGTGGCTGGCGCAGTTCGATGAGGGACTGCGCAGCCACAACACGGACGCCGCACTGGAACTTTTCGACGACGACTCGTACTGGCGCGACTTCGTCTCCTTCACCTGGAACCTCAAGACGCTGGAGGGCAAAGAGGACATCCGGCGCATGCTCGAGGCGACCCTGGACGACGTGCGGCCCAGCAACTGGACCCTCGCCGAGGACGCCACCGGGGACGCCGCCAATGCCGAGGCCTGGGTGAACTTCGAGACCGCCCAGGCCCGGGGCTACGCCCATCTGCGCCTCCGGAATGGCAAATGCTGGACCCTGCTCACCACCATGCAGGAACTGAAGGGCTTTGAGGAAAAGAAGGGCCCCAACCGGGACAAGGGGGTCGCCCACGAGATCACCAAAGGCCGCAAATCCTGGCTGGAACTGAAGGAGGAACAGGAGGCGAGGCTCGGCTACGAAGACCAGCCCTACACCGTCATCATCGGCGGCGGCCAGGGCGGGATCGGGCTGGGCGCGCGGCTGCGGAGGCTCGGAGTGCCCACCATCATCATCGAAAAGAATGAGCGCGCGGGTGACTCCTGGCGTAACCGCTACAAGTCCCTCCACCTGCACGATCCGGTCTGGTACGACCACCTGCCCTACATGAAGTTCCCCGACGACTGGCCGGTTTTCGCGGCCAAGGACAAGATCGGCGACTGGCTGGAAAACTACACACGGATCATGGAACTGAACTACTGGTCCAAAACCGAGTGCACCAACGCCCGATTCGACGAAACGTCCCAGGAGTGGGTGGTGGAGGTGATGCGCGACGGCGAACCGGTCACCCTGCGCCCGAAGCAGCTCGTCTTCGCCCTGGGTGTATCGGGGTACCCGAGTGTCCCCACGTTCGACGGCGCCGAGTCTTTCCTGGGGGAGCAGTACCACTCGTCCAAGCACCCGGGCGGTGGCGACTGGACCAGCAAGAAAGCCGTGGTCATCGGCTCCAACAATTCGGCCCACGATATCTGCGCCGACCTTTGGGAACACGGCGCGGACGTCACCATGGTCCAGCGGTCCTCGACGCATATTGCCCGCAGCGAATCCCTCATGGACCTGGCTCTCGGCGGGCTGTACTCCGAAGAGGCGCTGGCCAACGGCGTCACCACGGAGAAAGCCGACCTGCTGTTTGCCTCCTTGCCGTACCGGATTCTGCCCGAAGCCCAGATTCCGGTTTATGCGGAGATGGCCCGCCGGGACGCGGAGTTCTACTCCCAGCTCGAGGCTGCCGGCTTTGACCTGGACTTCGGCGTTGACGGCTCCGGCTTGTTCCTGAAGTACCTGAGGCGCGGCTCCGGCTACTACATCGACGTCGGCGCCTCGCAGCTGATCATCGACGGCCGGGTCAAGCTGGCCAATGGCCAGGTCAACAAGATCACCGGCAACTCCGTCGTGATGGCCAACGGAACGGAGCTGGATGCCGACGTCATTATTTACGCCACGGGGTATGGGTCGATGAACGGCTGGCTGGCTGATCTGGTCTCGCCCGAGGTGGCGGACGCCGTCGGCAAGTGCTGGGGGTTCGGATCGGATACGCCGAAGGATCCGGGGCCGTGGGAGGGGGAACTGCGCAACATGTGGAAGCCCACCAACGTGGAGAACCTGTGGATCCACGGCGGCAATCTGCACCAGAGCCGGCACTATTCGAACTATCTTGCCCTGCAGCTCAAGGCCAGGATGGAAGGACTGTCGACGCCGGTCTTCGAGCTGCAGCCCACGCATCACGCGCGCTAACCGCACGCGCTGACGCACGGGGTCGTGACAATCTCAGGCACGGCCACCAGACTGGGGCTACGGCCCCGCTGTGAAAATCCAACTTTTATTCCGTGGATGCGCCTGACCGGGCGCATCCACGGTCCTGGACTGCGAAGGTGAAACACCATGAAAGCAGCACGATTCCACGCCCGCGAGGATCTCCGGATCGAAGACATTCAAGAACCGGAGCTGCGTCCGGGAACGGTGAAGATCGCCGTGGCCTGGTGCGGTATCTGCGGCACCGACCTCCATGAATTCCTCGAAGGACCCATTTTCACCCCGCCGCCCGGCCACCCCCACGTACTTACCCACGAGGCCGCCCCGGTCACCCTGGGGCACGAGTTCTCCGGCACCGTCGAGGAGCTGGGGGAAGGCGTCAGCGGTCTGGCCGTCGGAGACAAGGTCGTCGTGGAGCCGTACTACGTCTGCAATGAATGCGGTCCCTGCCTCAGCGGCCACTACAACCTGTGCACCAAGTTGGGCTTCATCGGCCTGGCGGGCGGCGGTGGCGGCTTGAGCGAGAAGATCGTCGTCGACACCCGGTGGGTGCACCCTGTCGGCGACATCCCCCTGGACGAGGCCGCACTGATCGAACCCCTTGCGGTGGCGTATCACGCCGTCGGCCGGAGCGGCGTCAAAGCCGGGGACGTCGCCGTCGTCGGGGGTGCCGGACCCATCGGCCTGCTGACCGCCGCGGTCCTCAAAGGCATCGGCGTCACCACGATCGTTACCGAGCTGTCTGCCGCCCGTAAAGACAAGGCCGCTTCGTCCGGGGTCGCGGATCACGTGCTCGATCCGAGTGCCGAGGACGTCAAGGCGCGCGTGCTGGAACTGACCGACGGTGCGGGGGCCGATGCGGCGTTTGAATGTGCCGGTGTGAATGCGGTGCTGGACACCATGCTCGACGTCGTGAGGCCCGCCGGCGTCGTCGTCAACGTCTCGATCTGGGGGCACCCGGCCACGGTCGACATGCAGAAAGTGGTGCTCAAGGAAATCGACCTGCGCGGCACCATCGCCTACTGCGGCGACCACGAAGCCGCGATCAAGCTCGTCCAGGAAGGCAAAGTCGACCTGAAACCCTTCATCACGGGGCGGATCGCCTTGGACGACTTGGTGGACAAGGGGTTCGACACGCTGATCAACCACAACGACACCGCGGTGAAGATCATCGTCCACCCGTAGTGATCCGAGTCTCACCAGGGAATAGTTGCAGACGCCTCGCAGTTGCCGCCAGTGAACCCATTCACTGCGAAAGGAATTGCGCATGCTGTTTTCCCCGATGACCCTCGGCGAGCTGGAACTGCCCAACCGGCTCGTCATGGCGCCGCTGACCCGGCTCCGTTCCGGCCAGGAAGGTATCCCGGGGCCCCTGGTTGCCGAGCACTACCGCCAGCGCGCCTCACTGGGCCTGATCGTCAGCGAGGGCACCTATCCGAGCCCGGCCGGGCGCTCGTACCCGGGCCAGCCCGGCATCGTCACCCCGGACCAGATTGCCGGCTGGAAGAAGGTCACGGACGCCGTTCACGCCGAAGGCGGCCGGATCTTCGCGCAGATCATGCACGGTGGCCGGGTTTCACATGAGGACATCACCGGCGGCCACCAGGTAGTTGCGCCTAGTGCCATCGCCGTCGAGGCGGAGACCCGCACGCCCAAGGGCAAGCAGGCGCACCCCGTGCCGCACGCCCTGACCACCGACGAACTGCCCGGCGTCCTCCAGGAAATTGTCCAGGGCTCACGGAACGCCATCGAGGCAGGGTTCGACGGCGTGGAGCTACACTCTGCCAACGGTTACCTGTTGCACGAATTCCTGGCGCCGTCGTCGAACCAGCGTGACGACATCTACGGCGGCACGCCCGAGAACCGGGCGCGGTTCGTGATCGAAGTTGTGCAGGCCGTGGTGGAGGCCGTGGGCGCCGAACGCGTCGGCATCAGGATCTCGCCGGAGCACAACGTCCAAGGTGTCACCGAACTGGACGCCGCAGATGTTCGCGAGACGTACCGCCTGCTGGTGGATGCTATTGCGCCGCTGAACCTGGCCTACCTGAGCATCCTGCACAAGGATCCCACCGGCGAACTGGTCCAGGACCTGCGTTCACGCTTCAACGGCGCCTTCCTCGTCAATACCGGATTCGGCGTCATCACCACCCGGGATGAGGCCATCTCGCTGGTTGCCGACGGGCACGCTGACGCCGTCGTCGTCGGACGCCCGGCCATCGCAAACCCGGACCTCGCCCGCCGCTGGCGCGAAGGCCTGCCGGTCAACGAGCCAAACGCATCCACGTTCTACGCCGACGGCGCCGAGGGCTACACCGACTACCCGGCCTACCAGAACTAGGGCCAACGGCGGTGCGGTGACCGACGCGGAGCCGTGCAGCGCACGCTCGGTTGGACATGCTCAGCCGCAGCCACGATCAGTGGGCAGAATGCCATTCTGCCCACTGATCGCATTTAACAATGAGCATGTCCCTCGCCGGGCAGGTCCGAGATTGAACATGCTCCGTGGTGACATGTGTGGCTGGATATGCCCCATTCCGAGTTCCCAGACCACCGGACGTGTCCCATTCCGAGTTCCCAGACCACCGGACATGCCCGGGCGGACGCCACGGCCAGTGGGCAGAATGCCATTCTGCCCACTGGCTGCATTTAACAATGGGCATGTCCCTCGTTGGTTGGGCCCAAGGCTGGACATGTCCCTCGCTGGCGTGTGCGGGTGGGCATGTCCCGTCCTGCACATCGGGGCCACCGGGACATGGTCCCTCGACGAATTGGCCACTGGACATGTCCCGTGGCTGGCGCCGGGACTGGGCATGTCCCCCGTGGGCCCATGACGCGGAGCGAGGGGCATGTCCAGCGGTGGGGCGGCAAATGGGCATGTCCCGGAGGGGGCCGCGCCGTGCCTGGTCCTATAGGATCTGAAGATGCAATTAGCTTCCACCGGCAGCCATTCTGAGGGGCGCCCCGCCGGCCGCCCCGTCAGCCGGCAGGTCCTGGCGGACCACGTCTATGAGGAACTTCTGGCGTCGCTGATGGATGGCCGGCTGGAACCCGGAACCGCGGTCAGCATCGACGGGACCGCCCGGGAACTCGATGTCTCGCCCACCCCCGTGCGGGAGGCGCTCGCCAGGCTCGAACACACCGGGATGGTGCGCCGCGTGGCCCTTAAGGGCTACCGGGTTGCTCCGGTGTTCACCCGGGAAGACTTCGCCGAGCTTATGGAAGCTCGACTCGCGATCGAACCTGTGAACGCCCGCCTGGCGTGTGCCCGGCTGACGCCCGGCCACCTGGCCGAATTGGAACGGGCCGTCGCCGATCTCAAGGACGCTCCGCGCGGGCCCTCCTTTGCCGAGTTCCGCGGCTACCTCGAGGCCGACGAGCGGTTCCACCGGCTGATCGCGGAGCAGACGGGCAACCAGTTCATGGTGGCCGCCTACGCCGCCCTCGGCGGGCAGATTCAGCGCTTCCGCCTGTTCGGGGGAGTGGGGATCACCGACGCCGACCACGCGATCGCCGAACATCAGGCCGTCCTGGATGCCTTGGCGACGGGCGACCCGGAGAAGGCCGCAGCCGCAATGGCCGAGCACGTGCAAAAGGTGCGCGGCCGCGCCATCGCGGACGCTCCCGCGGAATAAGCCTCGCTTCCCAGGCTGACGCACGCGGGTCCAACACCGCGTAACAGTGCGCCGCACACGGCTTCTGCGCCCTCTTTTTGTGACCCCCTTCACAGCTGATCGAAGACCCTATAGGATCTTCGATTGTGACGGCTACGGTGCCGGCATGGGGAGTCACAAGGGAGTGAAGAGTGCAAACAGAAACTTTGGCCGCAGGGCCCAAGGAGTCCGCAACACGCCGCACCATCAAGAATCTGCGGTGGTGGATTCTCGGCTGGGCGCTGGCCGCCGGCATCATCAACTACATGGACCGCAGTGCGATCTCCATCGCCGCGCCGCAACTGATTAAAGACTTCGGCATGACCCGGACGGACATTGGCCTCCTGGGCACCGTGTTCTCCTGGACCTACGCTTTTGCCCAGCTGCCCGCTGGCTGGCTCGTGGACAAGCTGGGCGCCCGACGGATGTACTTCCTCGCAATCGCGGGCTGGAGCATCGCGACCGCGCTGATGGCCGTCGGCACCAAGATGTGGCAGTTCGTCACCTTCCGCTTCCTGCTCGGCATCACCGAGGCCCCCAACGGGCCGGCGTCGGCAAAGCTCACCGCCGACTGGTTCCCCCGGGCCGAGCGCGGACAGGCCACCGCCATCTGGGACAGCGGTTCCAAGTGGGGACCCGCCATCGCGCCGCCCGTCCTGACCGCCATCATGCTCGCGTTCGGCTGGCAGGCCATCTTCCTCTTCCTCGGTGTCGCAGGCGTCGTGCTGGCATTGGCCTTCTTCCTTTACTACCGCGCTCCCGAAGAGCACAAGCGCATCAGCGCGAAGGAACTGGATTACATCGAAAGCCAGCGCACCACCCAGCTCCTGACTGCCAAGAAGGTTTCGTGGCTCGGACTCTTTAAGCACCGCCAGATCTGGGGCATGATGGCCGGATTCTTCTGCGTCATTTGGATCTGGAACATCTTCATCGTCTTCCTGCCGCTCTACCTGCAGGAAGAACGCGGTGCCAGCATCGCCAGCTCCGGCTGGCTTGCGGCCGTCCCGTACCTCGGCGCAGCCATCCTCGGCATCACCGGCGGCTGGGTCATGACGCGCTACTCGAAGAAGGCCGGCCGCGATCCGCTGCTGGCAAAGCGCCACGTGATGTCCGTTGCGGCGGTTGCCGCCGGCATCCTGATCTGCCTCATTCCGTTCGTGGATTCCCTCCCGCTCGCCATCGCTGTCATGACCGTGGCGCTGGGCTTCGTTGCCACCATGCAGGCGGCCGCGTGGGCCATGCCCGGCGACATCGTGGACAACTCACAGGTGGCCTCCGTCGGTGCCATCCAGAACTTCGGCGGCTACTTCGGCGGCGCCTTTGCCCCGCTGCTGACCGGTGTGATCGCCGATGCCACCGGCTCCTACGCGCCGTCGTTCGTGATCGGCGGCGTCATCGCCGCCCTGGCCGCCGTGGCGTACACCGTGCTGGTCCGCGAACCCATCAAGGACAAGACCGCAGCAGCGCAGACAGAAAGCCGAACCGACGCATGAGCACAGCAACAAATGCATTGACGACGACGGCGGTCGCCACCACGGCGGCCGCCCCGGCGGCGGGAACCACCACCGCGGGCACCGCCCGCTCGCCGTTCACCGTGGCCGTCACGGCCGACGCCGCGCGGCCGGACGGAAGCTCCATTCACGGGGATCTGGGGCTGCAGCGGCTCAGCGAGCATGGCATCAGCTGGAGCGTCCTGCCCAGTTACACAGACCCGGTTCCGCTGGCCGACCTCGCCGGGGTCCAGGCCGTGTTGTCTCTGGGGCACATCGCCTTCGATTCCCGCACCGTGGACCAGGCCCCGGACCTGAGGCTGATTGCCCGGTTCGGGGCCGGCTACGAAACCATCGACTTGGACGCCTGCACCCGCGCCGGCATCGTTGTCACCAACACCCCGGATGCCATCCGGCGGCCGTTGGCGGTGGCGGGACTGACGCTGCTCCTGGCGCTCTCGCACAAGCTCCTGGCCAAGGACAGGCTGACCCGGACCTCTGACTGGGCGCAGCGCGAGCACTACCGCGGCGCGCCGCTGGTGGGCCAGACGGTCGGCATCGTGGGCTTCGGCAGTGTGGGCGCTGAGCTCGCCCGCCTCCTGGCCCCGCTCGGGGTGAAAGTCGTGGGCAACAACCGCAGCGGCCGCCACGCGGAGTCCGCCGGACTCGGCGTCGAACTGCTGGGCCTGAATGAGCTCCTGGAGCGCTCGGATTACGTTGTGCTCTGCGCTGCGCTGACACCGGCGACCGAAAAACTGATCGGCGCGGCCGCGTTGGCGCGGATGAAGCCAAGCGCCTACCTGATCAATATCGGCCGCGGAAAGCTCGTGGACACGGATGCCCTCCGGGACGCCCTGCGGGAGGCCCGGATCGCCGGCGCCGGCCTGGACGTCTTTGAGCCGGAACCCCTGCTTCCCGACGACGAGCTCCTGACCTTGGACAACGTGGTGCTTTCCCCGCATTCCCTGTGCTGGACCGAGGACTTCACGCGGGACGTCGCGGCGAGCGCCATTGGGTCGATCCTGGCGGTCGCGGCAGGGGAGCGCCCTGCCAACGTCCTGAATCCGGAGGTCTTCGCGACAGCGGCCTTCGCCGCGAAGCGCTCGTAACCCGGGGGTGTGACCTTGACAACATCCCCTTAGATAGTAAATCCTATAGGAAACAGGATTCCACGAAGGAGTGAACCCATGGCCTATACAGCCGAAAACTGGCCCATCACCGCAGCGCTCCTGCAGTTCCCGGGGACCGACGCGCAGGGCAACCACATCAACGACGCCGACGCCTCCGCCTGGGCCGAGGTCCTCACCGAGGTCAAGGACGCCGGCTTTGCCAATGCCGACCTCACGGACAGCTGGGTCCGCCCCGGTGACCTGAGCTCGGCGCGGCTCGCCGAGTTCAAGCAGACCGCGGACAACGTCGGCATCGGCATCCCCGTCATCTCGGCCATCCGCCGCAGCGTGATCGAGGAAGGCAACTGGGAAGCGAACCTGGCGTACAGCCACCGCACCATCGACGCCGCCGCCGAGCTGGGCTGCGAGGTCGTCTCGTTCGGACTGCACCAGGCCATCACCGCCGAGCAGCAGAAGCAGCTCTGGTTCTGGACCGTCGAAGGGTACAAGGATCCGGTAGGGGACAAGGAAACGTGGGGCAAAGCTGTGAGCCGCCTGCGCGACCTCGGCCAGCACGCGGCCGAGGTCGGCGTCCTGCTCTCGCTTGAAATGTACGAGGACACGTACCTCGGCACCGCGGATTCTTCCGTTCAGCTGGTTCAGGACATCGGCCTGGCCAATGTCGGCATCAACCCGGACATCGGTAACCTCATCCGGCTGCACCGCCCGATCGAGGACTGGCGCGAGATGGTCGCCAAGACCCTCCCGTACTCCAACTACTGGCACATGAAGAACTACATCCGCGACGAGGACGTCGCCCGGGACACCTACGTGGCGATGCCGGCCCCGATGGAAAGCGGTCTCATCAACTACCGCGAGGCGTTCAAGACCGCGCTCTCCGTCGGCTTCCAGGGCATCCTGTGCACCGAGCACTACGGCGGCGACGGCCTCAGCGTCACGGCCAGCAACCAGGACTACCTCCGCCGCCAGGTCCTGCCGAAGACCGACGGCTACGCCCTCGGCACGAGCCAGGTGGCCCAGGGCCGGCAGCTGCCGGCAGCCACGGCACTCGCCAGCGCCTGAAGCCAGCTTCTGAACTCAGCGCCTGACCCGGCGCTGACCGGGCGCCGACACCGGCGTGTAGTGCGGCCGTCAAGCCACTTGGGGGGGCGGCCGCMCCACCCCAGCTCTCTACCCACAGCATTAGTTCTCCAACACGGATTCAATGAGGAACCATGACCCAGATCTTCGACAATCCCGCTGATTTCGCGGATGAGGCACTGGACGGCTTCGTTGCGGCCAACCGCGGCTACGTGGCCCGAGTCGACGGCGGCGTCGTCCGCTCCACCGAAGTCCCCTCCGGGCAGGTGGCCCTGGTGGTCGGCGGCGGCTCCGGGCACTACCCGGCCTTCGCCGGCCTCGTCGGGCCCGGCCTGGCCACCGCCTCGGCCTGCGGCAACATGTTCGCCTCGCCCGCGGCCGGCCAGGTCTACCGCGTGGCCAAGGCCGCCAACGCCGGCGGCGGCGTGCTGCTGAGCTACGGCAACTATGCCGGCGACGTCCTGCACTTCGGCCAGGCCCAGCTGCGTCTCAACGCCGAAGGCATCGAAACCCGCACCGTCCTGGTCACCGACGACATCGCCAGCGCCCCGCTGGAGCAGATCGAGAAGCGCCGCGGCATCGCCGGGGACCTGACGGTCTTCAAGATCGCCGGCGCCGCCGCAGAGGCGGGACTGAGCCTGGACGACGTCGAACGGCTGGCCATCCGGACCAACTACCGCACCCGGTCCCTCGGCGTGGCCTTCGACGGCTGCACGCTGCCCGGCGCGGAGGCCCCGCTGTTCTCTGTCCCCGCGGGGCACATGTCCCTGGGCCTGGGCATCCACGGCGAACCGGGCATCTCCGACCACCCCATGCCCACCGCCTCCGAACTGGCCGAACTCCTGGTCAGCCGGCTCCTGGCCGACAAACCGGACGACGCCGGCACCCGCGTGGTCGCAATCGTCAACGGCCTCGGCACGGTCAAGTACGACGAGCTCTTCCTGCTGTTCGGCAAGATCGAGAAGCTCCTCACCGCCGCCGGGCTCACCGTCGTCGAACCCGAATGCGGCGAGCTCGTCACGAGCCTGGACATGTCCGGGCTGTCCCTGACCCTGCTGTGGCTGGACGAGGAACTCGCGCAGTACTGGGCCGCCCCGGCCGACACCCCGGCGTTCCGCAAGGGAAACCTGGCCCCCCGTGCCCGCCGCGAACTCGCGGGTCCGGACGCCGAAGAGACCGCCGACGTCGAACGGCCCACCGCCGCGGCGGCAGCCCTCGGCCGGCTGGCCGCCGACTTCCTCGGCCAGGCGCGGGACGTGGTGGTCGAGCATGAAGAAGAACTGGGCCGCCTGGACGCCGTCGCCGGCGACGGTGACCACGGGATCGGCATGCGCCGCGGCGTGGACGCGGCCGTCGCCGCGGCCGAACAGGCTGCCGCGAACGACGGCGGCGCCTCGCCGTCGCGGGTCCTGACCGCCGCGGGGGAGGCCTGGAGCGAACGCGCCGGCGGGACCTCGGGTGCGCTCTGGGGCTCGGCGATCATCGCGGCCGGACAGGCCGTGGGCAACCAGGACAGCTACAGCGGCGAGGACGCGGCCGCCGCGGTCACGGCCTTCGTGGATGCCATCACCGCGCTCGGCAAGGCCGAGCCGGGGGACAAGACCATGGTGGACGCCCTCTTGCCGTTCCAGGACGCGTTCCTCACCGCGTTCGACGCCGGCACACCAGTGGCCGGTTCCCTCGCCGCGGCGGCGGCCGCCGCCACAGCCGCCGCAGAGCGGACCGCCGGGCTGCGTCCGCTCAAAGGCCGGGCCCGCCCGCTCGCCGAGAAGAGCCTCGGCCACCCCGACCCCGGAGCGGTGTCCTTCGCCCTCATCGCGACCCGGATATCCACCCACACCGACACCGCAGACACAGGATCCCGGCCCGGCACCCCCGAGCCGGCGGAACAAGGAGCACAAGCATGAGCACAGCAACAGGCTGGCGCGTGGTCATCGGCAACGATGAGGCCGGCGTCGAATACAAGAACGCGCTGAAGGCGCTCCTCGAAGCCGACCCCCGCGTGGCGTCCGTGCAGGACGTGGGAGTCGGCGCCAACGACTCCACCGCCTATCCGCACGTCGCCGTCGACGCGGCCCGCAAGATCGCCGACGGCGACGCCGACCGGGCGCTGCTGATCTGCGGCACCGGCCTGGGCGTGGCGATCGCGGCCAACAAGGTCCCCGGCATCCGCGCCGTCACGGCCCACGACAGCTACTCGGTGGAGCGGTCCGTCCTGAGTAACAACGCCCAGGTGCTCACGCTGGGGCAGCGCGTCATCGGGCTGGAACTGGCCAAGAAGCTCGTGGGCGAATGGCTGAGCCACCGCTTCGACGAAAACTCCTCCTCCGCCGCGAAGGTGGACGCCATCTGCTCGTACGAACCCGAATACACGAAGGCAGTCTGAACATGACCGAATCAACAGCAACCGCAGCCGCCATCAACGCCGCCCGCAAGATCGCCGTCGTCGGCTCCGGCTACATGGGTGGCGGGATCGCGCAGGTCCTGGCACTCGGTGGCGCCCGGGTGGCGCTCGCGGATGTGTCCGCGGAAGTGGCCCAGAAGAATTACGAGCGGCTCCTGGCCGAATCCGACGAATTCGTTGCCGCCGGGCTCTTCCCGGAAGGTGCCACCGCAATTCTGAAGGAAAACCTCTGGCCCGCCAAGGACATCGAGGAGGCCGTGGCGGACGCCGACTTCATCGAAGAAGCCGTCCCCGAGGTCATCGAGATCAAGCACCAGACCCTCGCCCGCATCAGCGCGGCCGCCCGCCCGGACGCCATCATCGGGTCCAACACGTCCACGATCTCCATCGCGGACCTGTCCGAGCCGGTCACCAACCCGGAACGCTTCCTGGGCGTGCACTTCTCCAACCCGTCCCCGTTCATCCCGGGCGTGGAGATCATCCCCCATGCCGGCACCTCGGCCGCCACGGTCGGCGCCGTCCGCGACCTCGTGCACGCGGCCAACAAGCAGACCGCCGTCGTCAAGGACGTCACCGGCTTCGTGCTCAACCGGCTCCAGTACGCGCTGTTCCACGAGGCCGCCCAGCTGGTGGAGCAGGAGATCGCGACCGCGGAGGACGTCGACACTCTGGTCCGTACCACCTTCGGCTTCCGGCTGCCGTTCTTCGGGCCCTTCGCCATTGCCGACATGGCCGGGCTGGACGTCTACAACTTCTGCTACAAGTCCCTCCAGACCGATTTCCCGGAACGGTTCGCGACGCCGAAGATCCTCACCGACCTGGTGGAGGCCGGAAAGCTGGGCACCAAGACCGGAGCCGGCTTCCTCAACGTCCCGGCGGAGCGCACGCCGGAACTGATCGCCTACCGGAACAAGGCGTACGTGGCCATGCAGAAGCTCATCGACGAGCTCGGCCCCGCCCCCATCAGCTGATTCCGTACCTTCCTTTTTCACTTCAGGAGCCTTCCCATGAGCATTTTCCCCACAGAACGCACCGCCATCATCACCGGCGCGGTGTCCGAGCGCGGCATCGGCCGCGCCACCGCCAGCTACCTGGCCGCACAGGGCTGGAACATCGGCATCATCGACCTCGATGACGCCCTCTGCAAGGCGGCAGCCAAGGAACTGGCAGCTGAGCACGGCGTCAAGGCCCTCGGCGCCGGCGCTAACGTTTCCGACGAAGGCTCGGTCCGCGCGGCAATCGACGCCATCGAGGCGGAACTGCCGCAGATCGTTGCGCTCGCCAACGTGGCCGGCGTCAGCTCTCCGGTGCCCTACCTGGAACTCGACGCCGCCGAATGGGACCGGGTGCTGAACATCAACCTCAACGGCGTCCACTACGCCACCCGCCGCGTCGCGGAATCCATGGTGAAGAACAGGATCGGGCGCATCGTGAACATCTCCTCGGTCTCCGCGCAGCGTGGCGGCGGCACCTTCTCCAAGACGCCGTACTCCGTGGCGAAAGCCGGCGTGATCGGCCTGACCCGGGCCACGGCCCGTGAACTGGGCGAATACGACATCACGGTCAACGCCATCTCACCCGGGCCCATCGACACCGACATCATGGGCGGCACCCTCAGCGAGGAACGCAAGGACGAACTCACCAAAGACCTCGTGGTCAACCGGGTCGGTTCCACCCGGGACATCGCAGCAGCCATCGCCTTCCTCATCAGCGAGGACGCCGGCTACATCTCCGGCCAGACGCTGAATGTGGATGGCGGACTCTACATGCACTAAGGAAGAAGCCTCGTGGCCCAACACAGCCAAACCCCCGCGTCCGGATTCGCAGCCTGGAGCAAGGGACGGAAGATCTACCTCGCCGTCGGGATCCTGGCCTGCGCGGCCGGCGTCCTGATGATGGTTTTTTCGCGCTAGTTTTCTCCGGCCGGATCCGGCCTGGCCTGCCTTGGCCGGCCTGATCCGGCCACTTTCATGCAACTGATTCACCCCCTGAGTTACACCACTGATTGCTCGACGAGGAGTTTTTATGTCCGTAACAACAACGTCCACCCGGGACCTCCTGGAGACGCCGGTCCTCAAATCGGCCATCTCCAAGGCCTCCCGCCGGCTCATGCCCATGCTGGTGATCCTGTATGTGGTGGCCTTCCTGGACCGCACCAACGTCGGCTTCTCCGAAGCTGCCCTGGGCGTGGACAAGGGCATTAGCGCCGGCGCCTTCGCCCTGGGCGCCGGGATCTTCTTCATCGGCTACGCCCTGTTCGAAATCCCCAGCAACCTGCTCCTGACCAAGTTCGGTGCCAAGGTATGGCTGGCCCGCATCGCCATCACGTGGGGCATCGTCTCGGCCTGCTTCGCGTTCGTGCAGGGTGAGACGTCCTTCATCATCCTGCGGTTCCTGCTGGGTGTCACCGAGGCCGGGCTGTTCCCCGGCGTCATCATGTTCCTGGCCGCGTGGTTTCCGAACAAGGTCCGCGTCAAGATGTTCGCCATCTTCTACCTGGCCCAGCCGTTCTCCCAAATGCTGGGCGCGCCGCTCTCCGGCTGGCTGATCAACATCGGCGATCAGGTCCCCGGCGTCCAGGGCTGGCAGGTCATGTTCTTCGTCGAAGGCATGCTGGCCGTCGTTGCCGGCATCGCCGCCTACTTCTTCCTGATCAACAGCCCGCAGGACGCCAAGTTCCTGGACAAGGACGAGAAGAACGCGCTCCTGGAGGTCATGGCGCTGGAGGACACCGTCAAGGAAGAGTCCGGGCCGCACGGCGTCCTGGCCGCCATGAAGAACGGCAAGGTCTGGTACTTCACCGTCATCTACTTCTGCCTGCAGATCGCCGTCTACGGCGTCACCTTCTACCTGCCGCAGCAGGTCGCCCAGCTGACCGGCCAGAAGGTGGGCATCGCCGTCGGCCTGATGGCAGCCATCCCGTGGTTCTTCGGCATCTTCGCCTGCTACTTCATCGGCAAGGCCGCGAACACCGTGATCCGCCGCCGGGTCTGGGGCACCGGGCTGTTCATCTCCACCGGACTCTGCATCTTCGGCTCCGCGTGGGCCGGCGCCAACCACATTCCGGCGCTCGGCATCATCTTCATCACCCTCGCCGTGTGCTCGTTCCTCTCCATCGGCCCCATCGCGTGGTCCTACCCGACGGCGTTCCTCACCGGAACCGCCGCGGCCGCGGGCATCGGCCTGATCAACTCGCTCGGAAACCTCGGCGGTTTCGTGGCGCCGATCCTGCGGACCTCGGTCAACCAGATCACCGCCTCGGACACCGGGACCATGGGCGTCTACGCCCTCGGCGTGCTCCCGTTCCTGGCAGCGGCCATGATGTTCGCGACCCGCCGCTTCAAGAACAAGGCCGACGAGCTGCTGGAGCAGTAAAGGCCCCCGGTCTCACTTCCAGCGCGACGTCCAGCACCCCTCCACTGGATCCAGCAGAAAGCATCAACACATGCAGCAGAGCCCCGGCAGCCAGACCTCCAACACCCGCATCCTGGTGGGGGTCAGCACCAAGATGTACCTCGGCTACCGGGACAGCCTGGACTGGCTCGAGCGGCTGCAGCACGAAGTGGACACCCGCCCGGCCCTCGCGGCCGGGCGGGTTGTCCCGTTTGTCATCCCGTCCTTCCCCGTCCTGCCCGCGGCGGCCCGGCTCCTGGCGGGTTCGCCGCTGCTCCTTGGTGCGCAGAACTGCGGCTGGGCGGATGGGCCGTGGACCGGGGAAGTGGCCCCGTCCATGCTCGCGGAACTCGGCGTCCGGCTCGTGGAGATCGGCCATGCCGAACGCCGGCGGCACTTCAACGAGGACGACGCCATGGTGGCCCGCAAGGTCCGGGCCGCGGACGACGCCGGGCTCGCCGCGCTGCTATGCGTGGGGGAGCGCGACGGCGGGCAGCCGGCGGCTGCCGCGGACTTTGTGTTCCGCCAGATCGAGTCGGCCGTCGACGGCGACTGGGACCTCGCCGGCCGCCTGGTGGTGGCGTACGAACCGGTCTGGGCCATCGGCGCGGCCGAGCCCGCCGCCGCCGCGTACGTGTCCGACGTCGTCAGCCGGCTCAGGGACCAGCTCACCGCCGCCGGCGTGCCAGGGTTGCCGGTCATTTACGGCGGATCGGCCAAACCGGGACTGCTGCCAGACCTCGAGGGCGTTTCCGGCCTGTTCCTGGGCCGGTTCGCACACGACCCGGTGAATTTCGGCACGGTGCTCGATGAGGCGCTCGTGCTGGCCGAAGGCCTCCTCGCGACGGACCCCGCCACCGTGGGACATGTCCAGCCCTGACCGCGGGCGACGGGCATGATGCCTAGATGTCCGTTGCCCGAAGCGAAGAATGAGCATGTCCCACGCTGTGGCTGGCGAAGAATGGGCATGTTCCGTGGAGTGGGCAGCGAAGAGTGGACATGTCCGGCTCTGACCGTGGGCGACGGGCATAATGCCTAAATGTCCCTTGGTCGAGGGCAAGAATGAGCATGTCCCTCGCTGTGGCCGCCGAAGAATGAGCATGTTCCGTGGAGTGGGCAGCGAAGAGTGGACATGTCCAGCCCTGACCGCGGGCGATGGGCATGATGCCTAAATGTCCCTTGGTCGTGGGCAAGAATGAGCATGTCCCACGCTGAGGCCACCGAAGAATGGGCATGTCCCTCGTCGGAGGGTGAGGGCCACGGAAGAATGGGCATGTCCCTCGTCGGAGGGTGCGGGCCACGGAAGAATGAGCATGTCCCTCGTCGGAGGGTGCGGCTAGGACAGCTACGCGCTGACTGACCTCTGGCACAGGCCGATGAAGCCGCCCAGTTGCTCCAGACCCTCGGGGTGGGCGGGGAGGTAGTTGGTCAGTTCGGGCGCGCGGACGATCACGGCACGCCATTGGCCGCGGGACACCGCCACATTGATCCGGTTCCGCGAGAGCAGGAATTCCATGCCCCGCGGAGCCTCGGCCACCGCAGAACATGCCATGGACACAATCACGACCGCGGCCTCCTGGCCCTGGAACTTATCCACGGTCCCAACCCGCACGCCGGCGAGATTCGCGGCGTCCAAGGCATCGCGGATGACATTGACCTGGGCGTTGTAGGCGGCCACCACCAGAATGTCGGACGCTTCCAATGGCCGGGCTCCGTCTGCGGTGTGCCAGGAAAGGCCCAGATGGCGGCGCACCTGCCCGACGACCTCGGCAGCCTCCTCGGCCGACGACGTCGTGTTCCCGCTGTGTGGCACCATCACCGTCTCAATTCCCGCGGGAACACCCTCCAGACGGCGCAGATCCGCGGACGGGGCGGAACGCAACCGGCCTTCGTAGGACAACTCCGAGACGGCCAGGCACAGCTCGGAGGTCATCCGCCACGAGTCGGCCAGGAAGTAGCCAAGCTCGGGCGGCAGCGTGGCGTGGCCTGCGGAAATCCAGCCCAGGGCCGACTCGTCGACCGGCTCGGGGTGCCTGCCCTGGCTGACCTGCGGCAGCTGCTGCGGGTCGCCGAGCAAGAGCAGCCGGCTGCTCGCCTGCGCCACGGCAAGGGTGTTGGCCAGCGAGAACTGGCCGGCCTCGTCAATCACCAGGAGGTCCAGGGAGCCGGCCGGGACGGTGGCGCCGGTCATGGTCCACGCCGTGCCACCGACGAGGGCGCCTCCAGGCGCACCCAGCAGCTCAGCAACGTCCTTGCCGGTGCGCCGGGCCCACGGCAGGGCGTCGTTGTGCTTCACGTCTTTGGCCACGCGCGCCGGGTCGACCCCAGCCTTCGTGACAGCGGTCTTCAGCAGGTTCTCCACCACCGCGTGCGACTGGCCGACGACGCCGACTTTCCAGCCGCGGGCCACGAGCCGGGCGATGACGTGGGACCCCACATGGGTCTTGCCCGTTCCGGGCGGACCCTGCACTGCCAGGTAGGAGTGGTCAAGGGCCAGCACGGCCGCCGTGATGGCTTCAATGAAGCGGTCCGGTCCGGCGCCAGGCTGCGGCAGTGAAGCTCCGGCGGCCAGCCTCGGTGGCTGACGCCGGACGAGGTCAAGCGCAGGATGGCGGGGGAGGGAGCCGGACCCCAGGCCGGCGACCACCATGTCAGCGAGGGCTGCCAGTGCTTGCTCGAGGCTCTTGGTGGCGAGGGGTTGGTCTTCCGTCAGCGCGATGGGGAGGTCATTGTAGGGCTGTATCTTCCGGTGCAGCCGGTCCCGGATGATGACCGTGTCCTTGCCGTCCTCATGGCCCAACTCCAGGACCTCCGTGCCGAACCATCCGCTCCGTCCGGTTCCGTTCTTGCCGGTACCTTCCAGCCCGGCGGGAAGAGGCAGTTCGTACATGCGGAACCACTTGCTGCCCTCGCGGAGGTCCGACCCTGGACTCACGGAGCCGGACAGCTTGACCCGCCGTTCCGGAAGTTTGGTCCCCGTCTGTTGCCAGTCGTCGAGGATTTCCGCGGATTCGACGAGGAAAACGTTCCGGTCCCGTTCGTGCGTGTCCGGACCGTGCTCACACCGATCGAAGTGCGCCCACCAGAACGACTTGCGCTCCCGGCGGTGATAGCTCACGGCCGCGGCCAGCATGGCCACGGCCTTACGGTCGTCCTCGGACAAGCCGCTGCCCGGTTCAGCAAATTCCATCAGTGCCAGCTCAGCCGGGGCAAGCGCCGCATCGGCCCGTGCCGAGCCGTCGTCGGGGCCGTCCTCCGCGCGGGACGCCGCGCCCGGCTCCGCGCCCGGCTCCGCGCCGCGCGGCTCCAGCCGGCCTTCCTTGGCCAGCCCGAGCAGCCAGTTCCGGAGCTCCAGCGTGGAGAGGCAGTCGTATTCGTTGTAGTCGGAGATCCCGGCGAGGATTGTGGCCGCTTCGTCGGGCCGCTCATTGTCCCTCGCGTCGCAGAACCGTGCGTAGGCAATCACGGAGGCGCCGGCGTCCTTCACTTCGCCAGTTCGAAGGTTCGCCCCCATGTAGAGCGGCTCGAGCTTCTTGATGCTGTAAGAGTTTTCGGAGATCCTGATGCTGTTCCGGACCGTTTGGTACAGGTCCACCAGCAGGCCTTCGCGGAGCCACTCGTCCACGATGTCCTCCCCGGCAACGTGCATCACCGAGAGTTTTCGAAGCGCCGTTTTTTCATACGGTGCGTAGTGGTAGACGTGCATGTCCGGATAATCCCGCCGGCGTTTCTCGACATAGTCAAGGAAATCCAGGAACGCCTGCTTCTCCGCCTCCCGGCTGTGGGCCCAGAACGGCCGGAAGATCCCCGGACTGCCGGGCTCGGTGGGCGCCTCGATCACGCCGAACAGGTACTCGAGCCCCCACACTCCCGTGGCGCGGTCCTGCCACAGCGGATCGCCCTCGAAGTCGAAGAAAATATCGCCCCGGCTCGGTGGGGGCAGCTCGGCCAAGGTGTTACCGGGCAGGACGCCGTAGCGGATGGTGTGCTCTTCCCCGTCCTTGCGGTAGCAGACTTCTCCGTCGGCAGGGCCAACGCCGCTCTGCATCCGCGCCTGTTCCTGCAGGCGCAGGAGCGCAGGGGTGGGCTTGTCGAGGGTCACTTGCGCCAGGTCAGCGACTGAACGAATCCCACGTTCGTGGAGTTTCTTGCGCTGCACGGAGTTCATCCGGGCCACGAGGAGGAGATCGTCGGTGGCTTTGACTTGCTCCTGGCAGTAATCGCAGCGGCCGCAGGCGGTGAGCCCGGGCGCGCCCCAGCCCACTGTTCCCGGCTGTGCGAGGTGCGCGGCAGTCAGCGCGAGGAAACGCTCGCGGCGCTCACGGAAAACCGGAAGGATGTCGGAGAGTTTGTGGTGGCTTCGCACGTAGTCGAATCCGCCGCCGGGCAGCTGCACCGTCGAGCCAAGGACGAGTGTCACCGCCGGGTCCACCGGGACCCCGGCCTTCAGCAGCTGGTCGCCGTAGGCGGCGAGCTGGAGCAGGGCCGTCACCTTTGCGTGGCGGGCGAGCTTAGTGTCAAACACGGCGTAGCTGCCGTCGGACTGCCGCACGAGGAAGTCGGAGCGGCCGTGGAACTGCCCGTCGAAGAAGGCGGCCTGGAAGACGACGTCGGCTCCCGCGCGCAGCGCCTCAATGGACTCGGCGTGCTTGGCCGCCAGCGTGGCCCGGTCCATGGCCTCGGCCGGGACGACGTCGTACACGCCGTGCCCGGTGGCCGGATCCCAGTGGCCGAACTCCGCAACGAAACCGCCGAGGACCTTGCGCTCGTGGAGGTCACCCAACACCGCTGCATGCTTGAGCATCTCGTCGTCTTCGAATGTGGCTCTGGGGGACCGGCCCAGCTTCTCGTCGAGTTTCCGCAGCAGCTGATACTCGCAACTCGCGGCCACCACGAGGTCGCTCGCGGAGTAGACCAGGTCCGGTGATGAGCCAGGTACCTCAGGTTCAAGAAAAAACACTGTGCCCCCGTTGTTGGTGCGCCGTTGTTGGTGCCCTCCGCTATCAAGCTATCAAAGCCCTCTGACAGTTAAACACGGGACAGGAACCAGGCAAGGGCCTCTGGTTCCTGTCGTAGGACCGGCGTAGGGTCTGAGGATTATGACGGAACAACAACCGTATGAGCTGGTCCAGCGCTACGCGCACTTCGAGCTGCGCCGCTATCCGGCGTACGCTGTGGCGGAAATAGAGGTCAATGCGACCTTCGACCGCGCCGGGAATGCCGCCTTCAGGCACCTGTTCAACTACATCAGCGGCAGCAACACAGCGCAACGGAAGCTGGCGATGACGGCCCCGGTGATCCAGGAACCTGGGTCGTCGCAAAAGCTGGCGATGACCGCTCCGGTACTGCAAAGCGGACCGCTCCCGGGAAGCGCAGAGCCCGCTGATTTCATCGTCGCCTTCGTGCTCCCCGCCGGGGTGACGGCGGAGACGGCGCCGGTCCCGGCCAACCCCGACGTCAGAGTCCGGACCCTGCCGGGTTCTTTGGCAGCCGCTCTTCGGTTCTCGGGCAGCGGGTCGGAGGCGGCCTTTCTACGGCGAAACGAAGGCCTCCAAGAGGCACTCAGGCTGGCCGGGCTGAAGGGTGTTGGGCCGCCACGATTCGCCCGTTTTGATCCGCCGTTCAAGCCGTGGTTCCTGCGCCGCAACGAGGTTGTTCAGGACGTGCAGGAGCCCCTTCCGTCTTCAGGCGAGCCCGGCCGCTGACCGGGGTAGGGCAAAATGGTTTGGTGACCCAACACCCGCAGCGACCCGTCAACCCCGCCTCGCCCGCCTCCGGCCCGTCCGCGAAGGTCGGCTCAGCACAGACCGGCATGCCGCATTCCCAGGAGTCCGGCATCGCCGCCCAGATCGCCGGCGAGCTCGGCGTCCTGCCGTGGCAGGTCAAGGCCGCCGTGGATCTGCTCGATGCCGGGTCCACCGTGCCCTTCATCGCCCGCTACCGGAAGGAAGCTACCGGCACCCTGGACGATACCCAGCTCCGCGAGCTGGAGGAGCGGCTGCGCTACCTGCGCGAGCTCGAGGACCGGCGCCGGAGTGTCCTCGAGGCGATTGCCGCCCAGGGTGCGCTGACACCCGAACTGCAGGCCGCCGTCGTCGGCGCGGACACGAAGTCGCGGCTGGAGGACATCTACCTCCCGTTCAAAACCAAGCGGCGCACCAAGGCGCAGATCGCCCGCGAAGCCGGACTGGAGCCGCTCGCCGACGCCCTGCTCAAGCGCCCCGAACTGGACCCGGAGCGCGAGGCGGCCAAGTACCTCAACGCCGAACACTCGATCGGGGACCCCGCCGCGGCGCTCGCCGGTGCCCGCTCCATCCTGGTGGAACGCGTTGCGCAGGACGCCGACCTGGCCGCCACGCTCCGGGAACGGCTGTGGACCCAGGGCCGGATGGTGTCCCGGGTGAAGAAAGGCAAGGAAGCCGAAGGCCAGAAGTTCAAGGACTACTTCGAGTTTTCCCAGCAGCCGGCCGGCATGCCCTCGCACCGTGTGCTGGCGCTGCTGCGCGGAGAAAAGGACGGCGCGCTGGAGCTGGATCTCGCCGAGGCGGATCCGAACGACGACGCCGCCCTGACCGCCGCGCGCGGCCGGTACGAAGCGGCCGTGGCCAGGTTCCTCGGGGTCGCCGACCGCGGCCGGGCCGCCGATGCCTGGCTGCTGCAGACCGCGCAGCTGGCCTGGCGCTCGCGCGTCCTGGCGCGGCTGACGGCAGACCTGCGCAGCCGGATGTTCGCCGCCGCCGAGGACGAGGCCGTGCGTGTGTTCGCCGCGAACCTGCGCGATGTGCTGCTCGCCGCGCCGGCCGGGAACCGTGCCACCCTGGGCCTGGACCCGGGACTGCGCACCGGCGTCAAGGTCGCCGTGGTGGATGGAACCGGCAAGGTGGTCGCAACGGACACCGTCTACCCGCACGCCCCGGCCCGGAAATGGGACGAGGCGCTGCGGACCCTCGTGGGCCTCGCCACGAAGCACGGGGTCGAACTCGTCGCGATCGGCAACGGCACGGCGTCGAGGGAGACGGACAAGCTCGCCGCTGAACTGCTCAAGCAGCTCTCCTCCGGGTCAGAAAACAAGCCGCAGAAAATTGTGGTGTCCGAGGCCGGGGCGTCGGTGTATTCGGCGTCGGCGCTCGCCGCGGCGGAGCTGCCCGGCATGGACGTGTCCCTGCGCGGCGCCGTCTCGATCGCCCGGCGGCTGCAGGACCCGCTCGCGGAGCTGGTGAAGATTGAGCCGAAGTCGATCGGCGTCGGGCAGTACCAGCACGACGTCACGGCCGCGAAGCTGGACCGCAGCCTGGACGCGGTGGTCGAGGACTGCGTGAACGCGGTGGGCGTGGACGTCAACACCGCCTCGCCCGCACTGTTGAGCCGGGTGGCAGGGGTCGGGCCGCTGCTGAGCGAGAACATTGTGGCGTACCGGAACGAGCACGGGCCCTTCAACAAGCGCAGCGAGCTGAAGAAGGTCCCGCGGCTGGGCGCCAAGGCGTTTGAGCAGTGCGCCGGCTTCCTGCGGATCACCGGGGGAGCGGAGCCGCTGGACGCTTCCAGCGTGCACCCGGAGGCCTACCCCGTGGCCCGGAAAATCAAGGCGGCCGCCGGTAAAGCGCCCGCTGCGGGAAGCTTTGCGGCGCTGAACCCGCAGGACTTCGTGGACGGCTCCTTCGGCCTGCCCACCGTGCAGGACATCATCGCCGAACTCGAGAAGCCCGGCCGCGACCCGCGTCCGGCCTTCGCGACGGCAGCGTTTTCTGAAGGCATCGAAAAGATCTCGGACCTCAGGCCCGGCATGGTACTGGAGGGAACGGTGACCAACGTGGCCGCGTTCGGCGCGTTCGTCGACGTCGGGGTGCACCAGGACGGGCTCGTGCACGTGTCGGCCCTGGCCAACCGCTTTGTCTCCGATCCCCGTGAGGTGGTGAAGTCCGGGCAGGTGGTCCGGGTCAAGGTGCTGGAGGCGGATCCGGAGCGGAAGCGCATCTCGCTCACCCTCAGGCTCGACGACGAACCGGCCTCCGGCGGCCGTGCGGCGGGCGGCCGCACTGCCGGAGACCGCCCGGCTGGCGGTCGTGCGGACTCGCGGCCGGAACGTCCGCGGCAGGCGACGTCGCAGCCGGCGTCGCAAGCGCCGTCGACCCAGCCGTCGACCCAGCCGTCGAATCAACCGTCCGGAAGGCAGCCGTCCGGGAAACCGGCAACCGACCGGCGGACGCCGGGCAGGCAACCGCAGAAGCCGGCCCCCACGCCGTCGCCGGTCAACACCGCGATGGCCGAGGCGCTCCGGAAGGCCGGCCTGGGCAAGTAGCGCCCCCTCGGGGGGGCGGCTGCGTCAGCCGCCCCCCACACCTACCGTTCGTCGCGGATTCCCTACCGCTTGGCGCATAACTAGTACGTTTGCTGACGATCTGCACCATGATTGCCGGAGGCAACGGCCCTCTACCGGAAGCTCGGTCAGAGGCCCTGGCAGAGGGCCGTTTCCGCAATGTGCTGGACACCGATGTCGTTGACGAGCAGGGGGAGTACTTATGGGTTGGCTGGACCGCGAACGAACCATCGCCCCGCCGGGATTTAACCGGTGGCTCGTCCCCCCGGCAGCCCTCGCGGTGCACCTGTGCATCGGCCAGGCCTACGCGACGAGCGTTTACAAGACCGCGCTGGTGAAGCACTTCGGCGCGAGCCTGACCGAGATCGGCGTGATCTTCTCCGTTGCGATCGTGATGCTGGGCCTCTCGGCCGCCATCATGGGCACCTGGGTGGACAGGAACGGGCCCCGCAAGGCGATGTTCACCTCCGCCGCGTTCTGGGCGAGCGGCTTCCTGATCGGCTCCCTGGGCATCTTCAGCCACCAGCTCTGGCTCGTCTACCTCGGCTACGGCGTCGTCGGCGGCATCGGACTGGGGATCGGTTACATCTCCCCGGTCTCCACCCTGATCAAATGGTTCCCGGACCGGCCCGGACTGGCCACGGGCATGGCGATCATGGGGTTCGGCGGCGGCGCCCTGATCGCCAGCCCGGTCTCCACGGCCCTGCTGAAAATGTATGATCCCAACTCCGGGGCCAAGGGCTGGGTGGCCAGTGGTGAGTCGGTGGGCAAGCTCTTCCTGACCCTCGCCGTCGTCTATCTGGCCTACATGATGTTCGGCGCGTTCACCATCAAGGTCCCGGCCGAGGGCTGGATACCGGCAGGTTTCGACCCCGCAAAGGTCAAGGCCGCCTCGCTGGTCACCACGGACAATGTCTCCGCCAGGAACGCGGTCAAGACGAGGCAGTTCTGGCTCGTCTGGATCGCCCTGTTCTGCAATGTCACGGCAGGGATCGGCATCCTTGAGCAGGCCGCTCCGATGATCCAGGACTTCTTCCGCCAGCCCGACGGCACGTCCCTGGCCAGCGCGGCAGTGGCCGCCGGCTTCGTGGGGCTGCTCTCGATCGGCAACATGTCCGGCCGCTTTGCCTGGTCCGCCACCTCCGATGTCACCGGCCGCAAGCGCATCTACATGGTCTACCTCGGCGTCGGCGCCGTGCTCTACACCGTGCTGGCGCTGGCCGGCTCTACGTCCACCGTCCTCTACGTGGCCCTCGCGTTCGTCATCATCTCCTTCTACGGCGGTGGGTTCGCGACGGCCCCCGCCTACCTGCGCGACCTCTTCGGCACGTTCCAGGTCGGAGCCATCCACGGCCGGCTCCTGACGGCCTGGTCCGCGGCGGGTATCGCCGGGCCGCTGATCGTCAACGCTTTCCTGGACGCGCAGGGCAAGCCCGGCGCGCTCAACGCCGCGTCCTACCAGCCCGCCTTGCTGACCATGGTGGGGCTGCTGGTGATCGGTTTCGTGGCGAACCTCTTGGTCACGCCGGTGGACGCACGATTCCACGAACCACGTCCTGGCCGCGTCCGGTCCGAAGAACCTGCCTTGGAGGGCTGAAATGAGCAGTGCACAGAGTTCCGTTACACCGTCCACCGGGAGGTTGGTCATCGCCTGGGCGCTTGTCGGCGTGCCGCTCGCGTATGGCGTCTACGAGACCCTCACCCGCGTGGCGGCCCTATTTGGCTGACACCGTGGTGACAGAAGTCCTCGGTTATAGTCCGCGCGCGGCTCGGGTGCCGTTCACACGGCCGGAGGCGTTCACCACCCGCCCCACGCTGCAGGGCACCTTCGGGATGAGCGCGTCCACACATTGGCTGTCGACGGCGGCGGCCCAGTCCGTGTTGGAGCGCGGCGGGAACGCCTTCGACGCCGCGGTGGCGGGAGCGTTCGTGCTCCATGTGGTGGAACCGCACCTCAACGGGCCCGGCGGAGACATGACCGGGATCTTCGTCACCGCGGACCGGCCGGAGCAGCCCATAGTCCTGATGGGGCAGGGCCCGGCGCCGGCCGGGGCCACCGTGCAGCACTACGTGGCTGAAGGCCTGGACCTCGTTCCGGGATCGGGTGCCCTGGCCGCCGCGGTGCCCGCCGCCGTCGACGCCTGGCTCCTGCTGCTGCGTGACCACGGGACGTGGGAGCTGGACGCGGTCCTGGACTTCGCGATCGGCTACGCCCGGGACGGCCACCCGATGCTCGGCCGGGTCGGAACCACCATCGCGGCCGTGTCCGCGCTGTTCGAGGCGCACTGGCCTACGTCGGCTGAGCTGTGGATGCCGGGCGGCCGAATCCCGGTTGAGGGCGAGCTGGTGTGGAACCCGGCCTATGCCCGCACCCTGGAACGGCTCGTGCAGGCCGGAATCAGGGCATCCACCCGCGAGGCGGGAATTGATGCGGCCCGCCGCGAGTGGCGTGAGGGGTTCGTGGCCCGCGCCATGGTGGAGTCGGTGCAGTCCCCGCACCGGCATTCCTCGGGCACGGATCACAGCGGAGTGCTCGCCTTGGACGATCTCGCGGGATTCGAAGCCGGGTATGAGGCGGCCGCCACTGTGGAATTCCGGGGCCACACGATCGCCAAGACCGGGCCGTGGGGCCAGGGGCCGGCGCTGCTGCAGACCCTGGCCATCCTGTCCGGTTTCGAGGACCGGTTCCTTGATCCGTCCACCGAGCTGGGGGCGCACACCGTCCTGGAGGCGCAGAAGCTCGCGCTCGCGGACCGGGAGGCGTACTACGGCGACACGGACGTGCCGCTCGATTACCTGCTCTCGGAGGACTACTGCGCCGGCCGCCGGGCCTTGATCACGGAGCGGGCGTCCCACGACTTCCGGCCTGGCACCGTGCCCGGTCGGGAGCCGTACAGGCCACCACTGCGCACCAGTTACACGCCGCGGGCGCTCGCGGGCCATGCCGCCGCGGCCGGACTCGGCGTCGGCGAGCCCACCGTGACATCCGCGGGGGAGACCCGCGGCGATACCTGCCATATCGACGTCGTGGACCGCTGGGGCAACATGGTCTCCGCCACTCCGTCCGGCGGCTGGCTGCAGTCCTCCCCGGCGATCCCGGAGTTGGGCTTCTGCCTGGGCACCCGGCTGCAGATGACCTGGCTGGAGCCCGGGACGCCGTCCACGCTGACGCCCGGCAAACGCCCACGCACCACCTTGACGCCCACGCTCGTGCTGCGGGACGGCCACGCCGTGACCGCGCTGGGGTCGCCCGGCGGCGACCAGCAGGACCAGTGGCAGCTGCCGTACCTGCTGCGGACCATCGTGGGCGGGTATTCGCCGCAGCAGGCCATCGACGCACCGACGTTCCATACGACGTCGATGCCCGGGTCCTTCTGGCCGCGCACCTGGGAGCCCGGCGGCGCCGTCGTCGAGGACCGGCTCGGTGAGGACGTCATCGCGGGGCTGGAACGCCGCGGGCATGTGGTCAGCCGGGCCGGTGACTGGGCGCTGGGGCGGCTGTCCGCCGTCGTGCGGGATCCTGAGACCGGGGTCCTGCAGGCTGCCGCGAATCCGCGCGGTGCGCAGGGGTACGCCGCGGGCCGGTAGCGGTTGGCGGTGCGTAGCGGTGGAGCTGGGGATACTCGATTCCTAGCCGGAAGCCCTGAGCCGGTCCATGAACCGGAGCGACCCGGCAACTATCTGCTGCTGCGCCTCGTTGCGGCTGATGCCCGGCTCGCCGTCCCCGGGCTGCCCACCGTAGTCACCGAAGAACGCGTGCACGCCGCCCACAACAGTTGCGTAGGTGGTGGTTGGCGGGAGCAGGGACCTCGACGCCGCGATCTTGTCCGGCGTGCTCAGGCCATCGTTTGAGCCGGAGATGGAGAGCACCGGGAGGCCCTGCGCGTCCGCCATGTTCTCTGCGGGGTACGAAGCAAAGAGCAGCAGCCCGGAGACGTCGTGATTCGACGCCGCGAACGATGATGCGCTCACGCCGCCCAACGAATGACCACCGACGGCCCAGGAAGCGATTTCGGGATGCCGGTCCATGGCTGCGCGGGCCTGGTTGGTGTCCAGCAGGGAGACGCCAAGGGGTGGCTTCAGGATGACGACTAGATGACCCGCGGCCGCGAGCGGCTGCAGCAGGTCCTCATAGGCGTGCGCGTCGACCCTGGCGCCGGGGTAGAAGACGAGACCCGTGGTGGCTTTGCCCGCCGGGGCAAGGGTGATCGAAGTGGCGTCTTCTGCAGCCCTTGACCCGGCTGGCGCGGTCGCGGTGGGTCCATTGGCCGGGACCGTCTTCTCCCGGTCGGGTTGGTGGGGGAACGGGCTGAGCCACACCAGCGCCGCCACGAAACCGAGGACCGTGAGCCTGCCTGCGATCCCGCGGACCAACTGCCAGGCGGAAATGTCACCGCTACGCTGCTGTTTGCCGCCGAAGAACCAGCGTCTGACCAGAATCAGCGCCCACAGAATCCCCAACGCGACGGCGGCCACCAGGAGAGCGGGCAGGGCGGGGTGGCCGCCGAGGACGGCCGGGTTGCTGAGCAGCATCCAGAGCGGGACCACTATCAGGGCGGCCGCCGCGAGAGCGCCGCTCCCGTTCAGGATCGAGGACTTCCAGGAAGTGGAGTTGGGCCCTTTGGGGACGGGGGTTTCGGTGGGGTTCGCAGGACGAAAAGGCTGGCCTTCCTTCACGGCTTGATGATATCCCCCGGCAGCGGACCCCAATGGGGTCCGGGCGCGACAAAACCCCGTCACCGGCTCGGTCAGCGGCCGCTGCGCCCCACCCACAGCCCATGCAGCAGCGGAAGCACAGACGCGATCATCAGGACATTGCCGAGCACCATGTCATCCGCGCGGACCACGGAGCCGGAAACCAGCAGGGCGCCGAAGATCAGCGCCGATGCCGATCGCTGCGCCGTGCGGTCAAGCCGTCCCAGCTGCCGCTCAAGGCGCGGATTTGCTACCGACAGTGAACCGTCCTCGAGCCGGGTTAGCAGCCCATCCAGACGTTTCGGCAGACCCAGCGCCATCCCGGCGGCATCGAGCGCCTGCTGGGCAACGTCCTGCACGATGTTGCCGCGCTCGTCGCGCAGCAGCTGCGCCGCATACGGTTCGACCGAGTCCCACAGATTGAACCGGGCGTCCAGCGAGCTGCACACACCCGACGTCAGTGACATGGCCCGGATGATCAGCAGGAAGTTTTCCGGGAACTGGAAAGGCAAGGACCGGACAGTGTCACCGAACTCCACCGCGAACTCCCGGAACTCCCGGGGGTCGACCTCGCGAAGCTCGGCGAAGCCCATCCCGCCAAAGCGGGCGAAGAGGTGCGTCATTGCCCGCTCAAGCTCCACAGTGTCCGCCGAAGGCACCAGCACACCGACGTTCCGGATGGCGGCCACCAGACCCTTGCCGTCACGCGAAGCGGCCGCGATGAGCAGCTTCCGCAGACCGCTGCGTGTGCTCGGCGGGATCTCGCCCATCATGCCGAAGTCGATGAAGGTCAGCTTCCAGGGGTGCGCTGCGGATGGATCCGTAGCCGGCGTGACAAAAATGTTGCCCGGGTGCGGATCGGCGTGGAAAAACCCGGAGGTGAACATCTGGTCGAACATGACGGAGGCAAAAACCGGGGCGACCTGCGCCGGGTCGATACCGGCAGCCAGCAGCGCCACCGAGTCCGTGATTTTGATCGCTGTCACGTCTTCCAGGGTGAGCACGCGGCGTGTGCTTCGCTCCCAGACGACGCCGGGCACCTCCACCCGGGCGTCATCGGCAAAATCGACCCCGAACCGCTCCGCGTTCGCCCCCTCATTCAGGTAGTCGATTTCCTCAAGGCTGGTCTGCGCAAACTCCTCGACCAGGGCGGGCATGTCAGCACGATCTGACACCAGGCGTACGTGGCTGAGCCAGCCGCCCACTTTGCGCAGCGCCGCCAGGTCGACGTCGACAATGTCGTTGATGCCCGGCCGCTGTACTTTCAGAACCACACGGTCGAGACCGGTGTCGGCGGCGTCGTCCGGGCGAAGCCTGGCCCGGTGCGCCTGCCCGAGGGACGCTGCCGCGATCGGTGTCTCCTCGATCGAGGCGTACAACCGCTCCAGCGGCGCGCCCAGTTCAGCTTCGGCGAGGGCTCGGATCGCGGAGAACGAAACCGGAGGCACCTCGTCCTGTAGCCCCTCGAGTTCCTTGGTGATCTCGGGCGGCAGCACGTCGAGCCGGGAGGACAGGAACTGTCCGACTTTGATCATGAGGCCGCCGAGGTCCACCGCCAGCGCATGGAAGCGCTGCGCGAAGCGCCGCATCCTCTTCGCCCTGGTGCGCTCGGCAATCCTCACCAGCCCGATGCGGGGGAGGAGCAGCTCAAACCACCAGGTCACCCCGAGATGCCACGCGGCGAAACGTAGGATGCGGCGGTAACGGGCCCGGTGGTTCCCGGCGCCGGGGACCGTGGCTGCCCGGTCCCGGCGAACCGACGTCACCCCCGTCAGCCCTGGGCGAGGATCGCGTACAACCGGCGGCGCGCGTCATCGAGCACCGCCACGGCTTCCTGCACCTGCTCCGGCGTCCCGGTGCGTCCCACCTGGGAGGCGGCTTGTGCGAGCTCGACGCCCGCCTTGGGCAGCGCCGCGAACCCCGAGCCCGATGCTGGACCCGACTCCCAGGGCGCTGACATGCCGGCACCCGCTACCTCCTCGCGGCCCGCCTCCGTCAGGGAATAGATCTTGCGGCCGTTGGACTCCTCAGCACGGATAATGCCCTCGTCGGCCAGCAGTTGGAGGGTTGGATAGACGGAGCCAGCGCTGGGCTTCCAGGTCCCGCCGCTGCGCTCCTCAATTTCACGAATGATCTGATAGCCGTGCATCGGCCGCTCGGCGAGCAGTGCCAGCACAGCCGAGCGCACCTCGCCGCGCCCCGCCCGGGATCCCGAGCGCTTCTCGAACCTCGAACGCAACTCCTCTACGGCCTGCCACATGCCGTCGACATTGTTGCCGCGAAATCCGCCTGCCGGGTAAGAACTGCGCATCATGCTCTCCTCTGGACAACCGTGAACGATATACAACGATAGCCAACGATACGCGCGCAGATGTGCGAAACCAATAGCGATAGCGATCCACATCTTGCATCGTGAGCCGACAGCAAGAAGACCAGTCGAATGCAAAAAATTCCAGGTCAAGGAACCACGGCCCATTAGCCAATGTGTCGTCAGGTGTGTTGCCTCAGCCTGCTTCCGATCACCCGTTCCGGACCGAACGACGAATGCCTTCGGGTTTCTGAAGAAATTAGCCAATGCCGACCGCACCAACACCGCCCATGAACCCTCGTTGGTGGCGTCAGCGTTCCTTTTTTGCGGTTTCCCGGGTCTGCTTAGCGGGCTTACGGGTCCGCTTACTCGAATGCTGCCAGGCCAGTCCTGCCTGAGTGCCCGAAATAAACCCACCGAACCATGCGATTCCGGCTGGTCCCAACACCAAAACAGAGAACGAGGGATAGCACCAAAACCAACATGGCAAGCCATCGCCAGGGCGGCGAGAAGCGAAGCAACCACACACCCACGGCCAGACCTGCGAGTAATGCAACGACCTCCTGTGACACGTGGTCCTGAGGTCCTGCCAGGATCACCGCGACCGTGGCGCTCAATAACACACCGCTAATGATCAGAGCGTTCCTCACCGGATGCTCAGCTCTTCTTGCCACAACAGCCAACCCTTTCTAGGCCTGTTTTGCCCACCATCCGAGTCCGCGTTGGTGCTGGTCGCCACCGAAGCCGACGGTGCCACCTCGAAAGGCGGCACCCCACACGCGCTATGGTGCTCGGAGGCTGCATGTTGCGGATCCGGTGCGGGACGAGGTGCGTCGCGGGCTGACGAGCGAAGGCTTCTACTGCACGACGCGGGAGGACCAGATTGGAGGAGCTAGTCGAATTTCAGATCCAGCATCGGTAAGCACGTAATTCCCGAGCAGTTTCTAACTGCCATTAGCAAAATCGGTGAGCTTTTGAAGAAGTTCTTCGTATTCAGCGTTGAGAACATCATCGACTGATCCGTTGTTGTAAACGTATCGGTCGCTGAGGCTGCCGCTGCCCTGCCCAAAGCTCCCAAAGACCCACTCTCGCGCCTCGTCCACAGCCTTAGTTGACGAATCAGCTCGAAGTTTTACCGCGAGATCTTCGTAATTCTGAGCTAGTTTGGCGAGCTCCATAATTCTCAGCAGACTCGCAAACCTGAGCATATCGAGTGTCAGAGTATCTATATCAGTGCCCATGTTTAATCCAATTTCCATTCTTTGAGAATTTCTCCCGCGGTCCTTGCGTCTGGAATATAGACTTGGGGAGTTCCGCCTGGATAAATCGTGCCATCCAATCCGGTCTGCGGTGCGGTCATCCCTTCGTGCACAGCAGTTCCGGCTGGGAACCTAGCCATGAAAGCGCTATCGATGGGGCTCTTGCCGCCGCCAGGCCACTCAGGCAACACCGCTTTGTCATTTCTAACTTGCTCGACACTGATCGGTGCGTCCTCGGACCACCAGCGACCCCACGGATTTCCGGCTTCTCCGCCCCTGTACAAAATTGTATCTTCGCTAAGGTATCTAGATTTGTAGGCTCCGTCTGTAAAGTTCGCGGCTGGATTACCACGCATTCCTTCCAGCGTCGGGGGCAGGTCTCCGAGTTTGGTGGTCGCCGAGGGTGGGACATCGACTTTACCCGCGCGACCACCGATGGGTAGGGCTCCGGTCCCAGTGCTAATTGCGGTAGCCCGTATGAACCCCGTCGGAGTGTGGGGCCCTGGCCCGGTGAGGTAGCCGCCTGCCCCGCTGATCGCCCCGTCAACGCCATTTTCCACGGCCATGCGCACCACGGGGTTGTTGACGAGCTTGCCCGCCATCATTCCCACACCGCCGCCTACCATTCCAAGGCCACCGGAGATCGCGGCCTGGCCCCAGTTGACTTCCCCGGTGGTTGCTTTCTGGATCACGACGTCGGCGCCGAAGCTCATCAGCCCCAAGCCTGCGACCTGGCCGCCGGGGACGAACATCAACGCCGCGCCGCCCACAACGGCCAGGCCGCCGACGACGTATTCCCAGTTGTCTTTGACCCAGTTCCCGGCCGCGGCGAACGCTCCCCGGCTGGAGCCGTCGTAGGCCTTCAGCTCGTCATCCGTCAGCGGACGCAGCCCGGTGGGGTCTGTGGTGTTCAGAGGGTTGTTGCCGGCGTAGGCGTAGGAGTTTCCGTCCCAGCCCGCGCCGAGGACGGGGGAAAGGGAGTCGGTGGAGAGGAAGCCACGGGTGGCCGGGTCATACGCCCTGGCACCGAGCCATTCCAGGCCCGCGATGTCCAGGCCGCCGTTGCCGGTCAGGGTGATCCCGGCGGGCAGCTCACCGGCAAGCTCCGGCACAGCTCCCCAGCCGGCGGCCCCAGCACCGGGCGTGCCGCCCGGACCCGGGTCCGGGATTGACGGCGCGCCGATGACTGCCCAGGGATCGGTCTGGTCGGTGGGGCGGGCTGCGCGCCAGCCCGGCGCCGTCCAGGCCTCGCCGATCCCGGTGACACCACCAGGCAGCGAAAGGACCTGTTCACCGTCAAAGCCGGCCAGGGTGGGGACCGGGCTGGAGGTGTCCCACCACAGTTCTGACCCATCGATGGCAGCGAGTTCGCCGAGTGCGTCCACCCACAGCTCATGCCGGGAGGTTTCCGTGCCGTCGGGGGTGCGGTCGGCCGCGCTCTTCAGGTGGCCGGTCTGGCCCCATGCGTACTCGGTCCAGGACCCGTCCGGGAGTATCAGCCGGGTTCGGCGCCCCAGCCCGTCGTGGACATACTCCGTCCGGGACCCGTCCGCGTCCGTGACGGCAAGGAGTTGCCCCGCGGCGTCGTACTCGTAGGTCCGGGAGCCGGCCGGGGTGGATTCGCGGATCGGGCGCCCGCCGGCGTCGTAAACCCACTCCGAGACGGAAGCCGGCGCGGAATCCTCCGGGTCCCCGCTCCTGGTGGTGGCGGCCGAGACCATCTGCCCGGCCCCGTCGTAGCCGTAGCGGGTCACGGCACCGGCGCGGGTCAGGGCCGTGATCCGGCCGTCCCCGTCCCGGCCGGTCAGTGTGGCATCGGCCGAGAGAAGATCGTTGCGGTCGGTGCGGCTGTGCTCGGACAGGCTGCCGTAGCGGTAGGCCCATTCCTGGACGAGGTCCCCGGCGGTGGCGGAGGTGATACGCCCCGAGGCGTCGTGGGTGAACATGGCCTCCCCGAGCCGGGGGTTCCTGACGGCGGTCACCCGGCCCGCAGCATCCCGGATGTAGGTGGTGGTGGTGCCGTGCGCGTCGGTGAATCCGGTGCGGTTCCCGTCGGCGTCGTACTCCCACGACATTCCCCGGCCGCCGCGGGTGCGGGAGGTCAGCTGACCGCGCCGGTCATATTCGAGTCTGTGCTCCACCGCCAGCCCGTCGGCGCCCGTGTAATCGGTAATAATCACGCGGCGGCGGATCAGGTCGCGTTCGACGGCGGCCAGGAGTTTCCCGTCGACCGAGGTGGAGGATTCCCGGCCGGCCGAATCGTACGTCCAGGTGGTGGTGTGGGCCGCTGCCGTTCGACCTCCACGGTCACCCGGCCGTCCGGCCGCTGCCGTTCGACCTCCACGGTCACCCACCCGGCCGTCCGGGCCGCTGCCGTTCGACCCACACGGTCACCCGGGCGTCAGGGCTTCTGTCACGTGGCGGCCACGGGGTCACTCCAGGCGGAGGGCCGTGATGGCCTTGCGGATGTGGGGCGGGAAGACGCGGGAGGCCCGGCCGATGTCCAGGACCTGGCCCTCGCCGCCGAGGACGACCGGGATGATGTCGGCGTCGCAGGCCATTTTGCGGATGGTGCCGGCGGTGATGGGGCCGGTGAACAGCAGCGTCCCGGTGCCGTGTCTGGCTCCCGTGCCGTGCTGTGCGGTGTTGGCAGGGGCGCCTGTTTCGGCGGGAGTCGGCCCGAGCCGGGTGAGCAGGTCGCGGTAATCGATGGTGGCCATGATCTGCGGCCGGAGCCCGCCGGCCGCGGGCAGCCCTCCGGTGGCGAGGGCTGCTTTGCACGCGCCGACCAGGCCGTCGAGCAGCTTCTGCGGCCGTGAGCGGAGGTCCAGGGACGGCAGCGCGGCGTCCTCTTCGGCCGTGGTGAGCCCCTCGGTGGTTCCGGGCTGGTCCGCCGGGCCGGTGTCGGCCCGGACGGCCTCGGGAGCGCCAACGCCGGCAGCACTCGTGCCGCCAGCGGATTCAAAGACGTCAGGGCTGCGCCCGACGGCTTCCCACACCGCCGTCGCCCCACCCACACCCGCCCCGCCCTCACCCGGTCCGGCCTGCGCCGTGTTGCCGGTGGCGGTGCCCTCGCCGGCGTCTAGCCCGGTGCGGGGGTTGGTGGCGGTGTTCATCACGGTGATCAGGTGTTCGAACTGGTCCGCGGTCGCGAAGATTTCCAGGTGCTGCAGGCCGTGCCGGGGTTTGCGGAGGAAGGCGCCCTGGAGCTGGCGGAGCAGTTCCTCGGAGGGTTCGGCGCCGTCCTGGTCCAGCGCCTCGGCCCAGCTGCGGCTGACCCGGGCCAGGAAGTCGGCGTC
>NZ_JBFUAR010000023.1:0-111908 GCF_056406175.1 Arthrobacter sp. P1_D12 | reverse complement strand
AGCGCCGACGGCGGCAGCCAGGTCACGATGGCCATGGCAGTTCGGCCGATGCCTTGGCAGGACCCGGCAACCGCAAGCCGCATCGACCTGCTCGGTACGCAGATGGAACAGGCTGCCCAGGAAACCCTCGACAACCTCTGCCACTGAGCTGATTGCACAGCCGGGAGTTGAGGGAGGTCTTCCCACCGTGAACGCGGCAACCTCAGCCAGAGGCCGCTCGGCACGAGGGCCTATCCCATCCCAACAATCCCAGCCCAGGCGCCACTCGCGCCGGTTCCGCCACCGCCACGGTCATCGTCCTTACCGCAACGCCTGCAGCGCGGCGATCCGCCAGTTCTGCTCCCGCGGAAGCGCCGCCGAGTAGCCAGTGGAATGCTCCGCCGGTTCGAAATTAGCAATTGCTACGTTACTGAATATCTCGAAAAGGAATTGTTAATCTACGGACATACTGGACAACCAGACCATTGGTCCGAACTAGGCCAGCGGGACCATCAGCAGCAAAGACAGAAAAGTGAATTCCACCACCGCGCTCCCCCGCTCAGAGCCGTTGTCCCCGATGGCATCGTCAGGGCCGGATGGCTGTTTGCCCTCAGTGGAAGACTTCTGACTGGACGAGGAAGAGTGCACCCACATAGGTCGGGACGGGTTCTTCCACTTACGCGCCATCTCACCTGAGGCGCCAGATTCGGACCAAGTTGCACCGAGGTCAGGTTGACCAGAATTGGTCCAACTTGGTCCGAAAGAAATCAACTAGCTCCGAATTTCACACACACCGCCAACTAGGCCAGTCTTCGTGTCAAGACTAGAAGTCCCAGTCGTCATCCTCAGTGTTGACAGCCTTGCCAATCACATACGACGAACCCGAACCCGAGAAGAAGTCGTGGTTCTCGTCAGCGTTGGGCGACAAGGCCGAGAGGATGGCCGGGTTCACGTCGGTGACGGAAGCCGGGAACATGGCCTCGTAGCCCAGGTTCATCAGGGCCTTGTTGGCGTTGTAGTGCAGGAACTTCTTGACGTCCTCGGCCAGGCCGACGGAGTCGTAGAGGTCGTGCGTGTACTGGACCTCGTTCTCGTACAGCTCGAAGAGCAGCTCGAAGGTGTAGTCCTTGATTTCCTGCCGGCGTTCCTCGGAGACCTTCTCCAGGCCCTTCTGGAACTTGTAGCCGATGTAGTACCCGTGGACGGCCTCGTCGCGGATGATCAGGCGGATCAGGTCGGCCGTGTTCGTCAGCTTGGCCCGGGAGGACCAGTACATCGGGAGGTAGAAGCCCGAGTAGAACAGGAAGCTCTCCAGCAGCGTGGAGGCCACCTTGCGCTTGAGGGGGTCATCGCCCTGGTAGTAGTCCATGACGATCTGGGCCTTCTTCTGAAGGTTCTCGTTCTCGGTGGACCAGCGGAACGCCTCGTCGATCTCCTTGGTGGAGGCCAGCGTGGAGAAGATGGAGGAGTAGCTCTTGGCGTGCACAGACTCCATGAACGCGATGTTCGTGTAGACAGCCTCTTCATGCGGGGTGAGCGCGTCCGGAATCAGCGAGACGGCGCCGACGGTGCCCTGGATGGTGTCCAGCAGGGTCAGGCCCGTGAACACGCGCATGGTGAGCTGCTGCTCGTCCGGGGTCAGCGTCGCCCACGACTGCACGTCGTTGGACAGCGGCACCTTTTCCGGCAGCCAGAAGTTGTTGACCAGGCGGTTCCAGACATCCACGTCCTTGTCGTCCTGGATGCGGTTCCAGTTGATCGCCTCGACGTGGCTAAGCAGCTTGACCTTCTCGGTCATGTCATCCCCTAAATGTTGGGTTTAGTTCTTAGTAAAAGCGTACGACGGCGGGCGGGCGCCCGCCGTCGTACTGTCACGATTTAGTTGAAGCTACAGCATGCAGCTGACGCAGCCCTCTACCTCGGTGCCTTCCAGCGCAAGCTGGCGGAGACGGATGTAGTAGATGGTCTTGATGCCCTTCTTCCAGGCGTAAATCTGGGCCTTGTTGATGTCGCGCGTGGTGGCGGTGTCCTTGAAGAACAGCGTCAGGGACAGGCCCTGGTCCACGTGCTGCGTAGCGGCCGCGTACGTGTCGATGACCTTCTCGTAGCCGATCTCGTACGCGTCCTGGTAGTACTCCAGGTTGTCGTTCGTCAGGTACGGCGCCGGGTAGTACACGCGGCCCAACTTGCCTTCCTTGCGGATCTCGATCTTGGACGCCACCGGGTGGATCGAGGAGGTGGAGTTGTTGATGTACGAGATTGAGCCGGTGGGCGGCACAGCCTGCAGGTTCTGGTTGTAGATGCCGTGCTCCATGACGGAGGCCTTCAGCTCGCGCCAGTCATCCTGGGTGGGGATGTGGATGTTCTTGAACAGCTCCGCGACCTTCTCGGTCTGCGGGACCCATTCCTGCTCGGTGTACTTGTCGAAGAACTCGCCGGAGGCGTACTTGGACTTCTCGAAGCCGCCGAAGGTCTGGCCGGTCTGGATGGCCAGCAGGTTCGAGGCGCGGACCGCATGGAACACCACGGAGTAGAAGTAGATGTTGGTGAAGTCCAGGCCCTCTTCGGAGCCGTAGTGGACCCGCTCGCGGGCCAGGTAGCCGTGCAGGTTCATCTGGCCGAGGCCGATGGCGTGGCTCTGGTCGTTGCCGCGGGCAATCGAGGGCACCGAGGTGATGTTGGACATGTCCGAGACGGCCGAGAGCGACCGGATGGCCGTCTCGATGGTCAGGCCGAAGTCCGGCGAGTCCATGGTCTTGGCGATGTTCAGCGAGCCCAGGTTGCAGGAGATGTCCTTGCCGGTCTGGTCGTAGGACAGGTCATCGTGGTACGTGGTGGGCTGGGAGACCTGGAGGATCTCCGAGCACAGGTTGGACATGATGATCTTGCCGTCGATCGGGTTTTCCCGGTTCACGGTGTCCTCGAACATGATGTACGGGTAGCCGGATTCGAACTGGATCTCGGCGAGGGTCTGGAAGAACTCGCGCGCCTTGATCTTGGTCTTCTTGATCCGGGAATCGTCCACCATCTCGTAGTACTTCTCGGTGACCGAGACGTCGGAGAACGGCATGCCGTAGACCTTTTCGACGTCGTACGGGGAGAACAGGTACATGTCCTCGTCCCGCTTGGCGAGCTCAAAGGTGATGTCCGGGATGACGACGCCGAGCGAGAGAGTCTTGATGCGGATCTTCTCGTCCGCGTTCTCGCGCTTGGTGTCCAGGAAACGGTAGATGTCCGGGTGGTGCGCGTGCAGGTACACGGCACCGGCGCCCTGGCGGGCACCGAGCTGGTTGGCGTAGGAGAAGCTGTCCTCAAGGAGCTTCATCACGGGGATGACGCCGGAGGACTGGTTCTCGATCTGCTTGATCGGCGCGCCAACCTCGCGGATGTTGGTCAGCGCGAAGGCCACGCCGCCGCCGCGCTTGGAGAGCTGCAGCGCGGAGTTGATGGACCGGCCGATCGACTCCATGTTGTCTTCGATGCGGAGCAGGAAGCAGGAGACCAGCTCGCCGCGCTGGCGCTTGCCGGCGTTCAGGAACGTCGGGGTGGCCGGCTGGAAGCGGCCTTCGATGATCTCGTCGACCATCTGGGTGGCGAGCTTCTCGTCGCCGCGGGCCAGGTGCAGGGCCACCATGCAGACGCGGTCCTCGTAGCGCTCCAGGAAGCGCTTTCCGTCGAACGTCTTCAGCGTGTAGGAGGTGTAAAACTTGAACGCGCCGAGGAAGGTCTCGAAGCGGAACTTCTTCTTGTATGCGCGGTTGTAGAGCTCGCGGATGAAGTTCATCGTGTACTGGTCGAGGGTTTCGCGCTCGTAGTACTCGTTCTTGACGAGGTAGTCGAGCTTTTCCTCGAGGTCGTGGAAGAACACGGTGTTGTTGTTCACGTGCTGCAGAAAGTACTGGTGCGCGGCCTCGCGGTCGGCCTCGAACTGGATTTCTCCGTTGGGGCCGTAGAGGTTCAGCATGGCGTTCAGCTCGTGGTAGCCCAGGCCCTTGTAGGCGGCCGGCATCTCGTGCTTCTTCTCAACAGCGGCGGCGCCGGTGCCCGTGTTCAGGCCTGCGCCTTCAGTTACTGCTTTGTCTGCGACAGTCGTGTCCAAAACTCTTCCAATCCTTGTTGTACGCGGTTGACGTCTTCCGGCGTCCCCATGAGTTCGAAGCGATATAGGTGCGGGACCTTGCACTTGGCGGCGATGATGTCCCCTGCCATGCAGTAGTTGTCCCCGAAATTGGTGTTTCCCGCGCCGATTACTCCGCGGATCAGCTTCCGGTTGCCCGGATCGTTCAAAAACCTGATGACCTGCTTTGGAACAGATCCCTCTCCCCCGGTGCCGCCATAGGTCGGGAGCAACAAAACGTAGGGCTCCCGGGCCACCAGCGGAGCGTCCCTTGGGTAAAGGGGGATCCTGGCGGCGTCGACGCCCAGCTTCGCAACGAAGCGTGCGGTGTTTTCGGAGGTGGAGGAAAAGTAGATGAGCCGGCAGTGCGTTGTGGTGGCCGGTGCTGCCGTGCTGACCGCTTCCCCGCCGTCAGCCGTGGCAGCCACCTGATCTTCAGTTGTTACAGCCACGGTGGTCACCTCATCTACCGTGAATTCTTGCCTGGTAGCGGCGTCCTGGGCTTTTCAGGCGACAGGGCGTTTCAGGCTACAGCGACGGCGGCAGCCTGCGCCAGTTCTTCGATCTTGTCCGGGCGGAAACCTGACCAGTGGTCCTGGTCGGTGACGACAACGGGAGCCTGCATGTAGCCCAGGGACTTCAGGCGCTCAAGGGCTTCCGCGTCCTGGGAAATGTCGACGCTCTGGTAGGCGATGCCCTTCTTGTCCAGCGCGCGGTAGGTCGCGTTGCACTGAACGCAGGCCGGCTTCGTGTAAACCGTAACGGTCATGGTCCTGTCCCCTTTGTTGAAGTCTTCTGTGGAGCGCAATCCCGGCTCCGGATGTCCCGCGCTGATTCTCTGCTGGAACTGTATGTCGATACTACATGTAGTGCAAGAGTCTCATGTGGACCCCAAGATGATGTATTACAAGTATGTCATTTAACCCACCTTTAATCCACAGGAGGGGGCCCGCCAAATGTCCGGATTTCCGCCATTTTGGCGGACGAAATCCACACCCTGTGGAGTAGTTAGCCACATTAATCACGCCCGCGTGTCGCACCGCAGACGGCGTGTCGCGCGCCGCCGCGGGGACCCGGATCGGTGGCGCCGGCCACTACATCTGGTGTCCGGGCACACGAAAGAGGCGGGCACCGTGGTGCCCGCCTCAAGCGATTCGTGATTGTTCTAACACCGGCGCTAGGAGGCGGAGTCGAGCACGATCTGCTGCACGTCGAGGTAGCCCGTTTCAAACCCGGCCCGGCAGTAGCAGAGGTAGAACAGCCACATCCGCTGGAAGACCGCGTCGAAGCCCATGGCCCCCACCTCGTCTTCGCGGGCCATGAACCGTTCCTCCCAGAGCCGCAGGGTCTGGGCGTAATGCTCGCCCATGGCGAGGCGTTCGCGGACGCGCAGTCCAGTCTGCTTCGCGGTGATGTCCTCGATGGCGCGGACGGACGGAATGACCCCGCCCGGGAAGATGTACTTGTGCACCCAGGTGTAGCTGGTGCGGGTGGCCATGAGCCGGTCGTGGGCGATCGTGATGGCCTGGATGGCCACCTTGCCACCCGGGGCCAGGACCCGCTCGATGGTCTGGAAGTAGGTGGCCCAGTATTCGAAGCCGACTGCCTCGATCATTTCGACCGAGACGACGGCGTCGTACTCGCCCTCCACGGCGCGGTAGTCCTTGAGCTCGATCGTGACGGCGTCGGCGTAGCCGGCCTCGGCCACGCGCTGGCGGGCCAGTTCCTGCTGCTCGCTGGAGAGCGTCACGGAGTAGACGGTGGCGCCGCGGGCGGCGGCGCGCAGGGCGAGCTCCCCCCAGCCGGTGCCGATTTCCAGGACCCGGGTGCCTTCCTTCACGCCGGCTTTGTCCAGCAACCGGTCAATCTTGGCCTGCTGCGCGGCGGCCAGCCCGTCCCAGGCCACGTGCCGCAGGGCGTCGCCGCTTTCCGGGAAGAGGGCGCTGGAGTACGTCATGGTGCTGTCCAGGAACGAGGCGAAGAGCTCGTTGGAGAGGTCGTAGTGCCGGGAGATGTTGGAGCGGGTGTTCTTCTCCGTGTTCCGTTCCCTGCGCGGCTGGCGCGGCAGGTACAGCCCGCGCAGCTTCTGCAGCGGCCCGGGAACGAGCGTGCCGACGCGGGAGGCAAAGACCTCCATGACGGCTGTGAGGTCATCGGCGTCCCAGTCGCCGGCCATGAAGGACTCGCCCAGGCCGATCAGGCCGCCGTCGCCGAGGCGGGTGGCGAAGGCAACGGGTCGGTTGATGGTCATGACGGGGTAGGCGGCGGCAGGCTCATCAGACGCGGTGCCGGCGGGTACCTGGTCGGAGGGAGCCGTGCCCAGTGCTGCTTTGCCCAACACTGTGCCGTCCGGGTACCGGACTTCCAGCGGCAGCCTGCGCACGGCCGCCTTGAAGATGGCGTCCGCAGCGCGTCCGGCCACACGGGCCTTGAGGCTCGAGGGCACCGTGGCGATGCTGGGCCAGATGGCGGCGTCGATGCTGGCGGGAGGCTGGGGAACGGTGTACGGCACCCTGCCGGTGACGAGCCCGCTGTCGACGGCGCTGCTGGCAACTGCGCTGCTGTGAGTGGTGCCCTGTGCCCGTCCCGTACCGGATCCGGTCGCTTCGGTCGTTGTCACTGAACTGCCTCCTGTGAAGGGTGGTGTGGTTTTTTGATGATGGGCAGGCGGCGCGCCCACAGTTTGATGCCCTGCCAGCGGATCTGGGCCGCGACACGCAGCGGGGCCGCGGGTACGGCGAGCGCCGCGGCCACGATGGTCCGCACGCTTGCTTCGTGCCGGACGCCGTCCATGGTGGCGATGAAGGGCTGCTGTCCCTCCCGTTCCAGGACGATCGATACAGCGAGCCGTTCGCCGGGTTCGGGGAGCTTCATGCGGTACTCGCCGTCGACGTCGTTGAACGGGGAGACGTAGAACGCCTTCGGGACGCTCGCCCTGTCCGTGGCGTCGGTTTCGAGGAGGTAGCAGTGCCGCTCCCCGTACGTGTTGTGGACCTCGGCGACGACGCAGCGCAACTCACCGGAGGCACTATGGCACCAGAACACGCTCAGCGGGTTGAACACGTGCCCGAACACCCGGGCGCTGGCAAGCATGGTGATGCGTCCGCCGTCGAGCTTTATCCCCTGGGTGGCAAGGTAGCTTTCCACGTTGCCGCGCAGGGTGCCGTCCGGATCGCCGAGGTGGTCCTCCACCCGGAATCCCGCCAGCGGCCGCAGCAGGCGCGGCAGCTGCGGGAGATGGTCGACGTCGACATACCAGCTGTAGCTGCGGTAGGTAAACGCGTTGCGCAGCGGAGTCCGCCGCACATGGGCGATGGCAGTGCGGTAGATGGCAGCGCCGTGGAGTGCGGCCGGATGGATGGTGGCCGGCGCGCTCATGGCACCTCCACCGTGGCCGGCTGAACTGCGGCCGGCTGGACTGTGGCCGGGGCGGGGTCCGGGTCCACGGCCCCTGCGCCGATGTTGACCGTGCCGATGTTAACAGCGTCGCTGTTGACCGGGTCCCAGTCGCGGCCGAGCCGGGCGGCGGCCTTGAGGCCGGACAGGGCGCCGTCCTCGTGGAATCCCCAGCCGTGGTACGAGCCGGCGAAGGCCAGCCGCCCGTCGCCGAGTCCGAGGATCCGCTGCTGCGCCACCAGCGACTCCGGGGTGTACTGCGGGTGTTCGTAGACCATCCGGTCCAGGACCGTGGCGTCGTCGATCAGCTCGGATTCGCCGAGGCTGACGATGTACCGGCCGCCGTCGACGGGTTCCAGCCGTTGCAGCCGCGTCATGTCGTAGCTGACCAGGACCTTGTCCGGCCGGGCGTCGCAGGACGGCAGCCGGTAGTTCCAGGAGGCCTGGGCGTTGGGGCTGGCCGGCAGCACGGCCTCGTCACGGTGGAAGAGCGTCTGGTTCACCGAATACGGCATGCCGCCAAGGGCGGCCCTCTCGGCAGCCGAGGCGTCGGTGAGCATGCGCAGGGCCTGCGCCGGGTGGGTGGCGATGACGACGGCGTCAAAGGTCTCGCGCACGGTCCCGGCACCGAGCGCGGACGTGACGTCGACGCCGTCGGCGTGCCGGTGCACCGTGGTGACCGGGTTGGCGAGCCGGATGTCCGGGAGGGTCGCGGCGACTTTGTCGACGTAGCTGCGCGAGCCGCCGGTGACGGTCCGCCATTGCGGGGAGCCCTTGACGCCGAGCAGGCCGTGGTGGCCCAGGAAGGTGAACAGGTAGCGGGCCGGGTAGGCCAGCGCGGTGGTGGGGTCGCAGGACCAAACGGCGCTGACCACGGGGGTCATGAAGTGCGAGATGAAGTAGCTGCTGAACTTCTCCTGGGCCAGGAACTCCCCCAGGGTGAGCTCGTGTCCGGCGGCTGCCGTGCCTGCGGCGGGTTCGGCCAGCAGGGCGCGGGCCCGGCGGTGGAACCGGGTGACTTCCAGCAGCATCCGCAGGTAGCGGCCACGCAGCAGGGTGGATGGCCGGGGAATGATGCCGCGCCCCTTGGCCCGTGCGCCGGCGTATTCCAGCCCGCAGCCGTCGCAGCGGACGGACATGCTCATTTCGGAGTCCTGGGTTTCGACGCCGAGCTCGGCGAACAGGCGCAGGAGCGTGGGATACGTCCGTTCGTTGTGGACGATGAAGCCGGTGTCCACGCCCAGCGGGGGTCCGTTCTGCTGCGGCACATCGTGGGTGTGGGCGTGGCCGCCGAGCCGGGAGTCGGCCTCAAAGAGCGTTACCCGGTCCTGCCCGTTCAGCACGTACGCGGCGGTCAGCCCCGCCACTCCGCTGCCGATGACGGCGACGCGCCGGCCTGCCGGAATCCCTGCTGCTTGCGACACTGATCTGCTCCTGTTGTCTGGCCCGAAGTCTCTTATGGGCAATTCGAGGCTGTCGGGTGGCCGGATGAGTATGAATGTGGAATTTTTCAGTTCTGCTGTCAGACCGTCGCCAGTGACGCCGTCATCTGCCACGTGAGCTGGGTTCCTCGGATTCTCCTGCATGGGCCCGGCCGCGCAGCGCAGACTTTCCGTGCGGACATTCCGCCAGACACATCAGCACGCAGACCGGCACGGCCGCGGGAGGGCCGGATATGCCACAATGAAGCGGGAATTCCGGTCCTGTCTCCGTGGACCCGCAACCAGGCGAAGGGCAGCCCTTGATCAACCCCGTCCATCTCCGGACCCTTGTGGAAGTGATCCGGCTTGGCTCGTTTGCGGCCGCCGCCACCCGGTTGGGCTACACGGCTTCGGCCGTCTCCCAGCAAATGTCGGCACTGGAACGCGACACCGGCGTCACTTTGTTCCAGCGGGCGGCCCGCAGCATCCAGCCGACGGATGCCGCCGTCGTCATGACCCGGCACGCCGCCAAGGTCCTGACGGACATCGAGACGCTGATGGCCGCCGCCTCCCGGGCGCAGGAGAGTCCCAGCCAGGAGCTGCGGCTGGGCATCTTCCCGAGCCTCGCCACCTATGTGCTGCCGCCGATCCTGCGGAACCCGGCCTGGAAGAAGCTCGGCATCGACCTGCGTGTCTCGGTCGCGGAACCGGCCCAGACCATCCAGGGGCTGCGGACCGGCGGCGAACTCGACGTCGCCCTGGTGTACCAGGTGGGACAGTCCGGCCTGGCCTGGCCGCACACCGTGGACCGGCAGTGGATCGGCGACGACGACTTCCGCGTGGTGCTGCCGGCGGCCTGGGGCATCGGCACGGATTCCAAGGTGGCCGCGCCGCACCTATCGGACATGCCGTGGATCATGCACCACCCCGGCACGTCCGACGCCACGGTGATTGAACGGCTCTTCGCGAGCTGCAACCTGCACCCCCGCGTGGTGGCCTACAGCGATGACTTCCACGCGAGCCTGGAGATGGCCGCCGCCGGGCTCGGCGCCGCTCTGGTCCCCGACCTCGCCCTGCGGCACCGGCCTGCCGGCGTGGTGGTCCTCGATGTGCCGGAGATCCGGCTGGCACGGAATGTTTTCGCCCTGCTGATCAACGAGAAGCGGACGGCCCAGGTCCAGCTCTTCGTGGAGCTGCTGGCCGAGACGATGCACCGGTCCGGGACCGCGCGAAAGGACTGAGCTGAAGCCCCCGTTAGCCCGGCGGGCGTTCAGCGCTTCCTGGCCCGCTTCCCGACCGGCGCCACCAGCGCGTCGATGATCCGGTGCTTGGTCCGGGTGTACGGCGGATAGATCAGTTCCAGCGTGTCCGGCCACAGCGGCTTGTCCAGGGTGGGGCGCTCATGCGAGAACGTCCGCACCGAATGTTCCCCGTGATATGCCCCCATGCCGCTGCCGCCGACCCCGCCGAACGGCAGCCCGGGGACTGACAGGTGGGCCGCCGGAACATCAAAGCACAGGGCCCCCGACGAGGTCCGCCCGGCGAAGGCGCGGCGCGTCTGCGGATCGTTGCTGAAGACGTAGAGTGCCAGCGGCTTGGCGCGCCCGTTGACCTCTTCGATGGCCTCGTCGAGCCCGTCCACGGGCACCAGTGGCAGCAGCGGTCCGAAGATTTCTTCCGCCATGACGGCGTCGCCGGGCGCCGGGCGCAGCAGGGTCGGCGCAAAGTAGCGGCTGGCGGCGTCGCGCTGTCCGCCGTGCACCACGGTGCTGGCGTCGGCGAGGGCAGCGAGCCGTGCGAAGTGGCGGTCATCGACTATCCGGCCGTACGACGGGCTCGCCGCCGGGTCCGGTCCGAAGAGCGCCGTAACGGCCTTGATCAGCTCGGCCTGCAGCGGCTCCAGGATCTCCTTCCGGGCCAGGACGTAGTCGGGTGCGACGCACGTCTGCCCGGCGTTCTTGAACCGGCCCCAGGCGATGCGTTTGGCCGCCGTGGCCAGGTCCGTGGATGCATCGACGTAGGCCGGGGACTTGCCGCCGAGCTCCAGCGTCACCGGGGTCAGGTGCTCGGCCGCCGCGCGCATGACCACCTTGGCCGCGGCTTCTCCCCCGGTGAAGAAGATGTGGTCGAAGCGTTCCGCCAGGAGGGCGGTGGTCTCCGGGATGCCGCCCTCAACCACTTCGGCGGCGCCGGCCAGGTATTCGGGAATCCAGCGGGCCAGTACGGCCGAGGTGGCCGGGGCATGTTCGCTCGGCTTGAGGACCACGGTGTTTCCCGCGGCCAGGGCGCCGGCGAGCGGGGCGAGCAGCAGTTGCAGCGGGTAGTTCCACGGCCCGATCACCAGCACCACGCCCAGCGGGGTGAGTTCGGTCCAGGCGCGGGCCGGCCGCACTGCCAGCGGCGCCGGCACGCGGCGGGGCCGCAGCCAGCCTTCGAGGTGCCGCTCCAGGTGCGCCGCCTCGGCGTCCACGAACCCGATCTCCGCGAGCTGCGCCTCGGTGTGGTGCTTGCCCAGGTCGCGGGCGAGGGCTTCGGCGAAGTCCGCGTGCCGCTCCGCGAGCATGCGCCGAAGCCGGCGCAGCTGATCCAGCCGCCAGGCGAGCGGGCGGGTGGTCCCGGCGTCGAACGCGGCCCGGGCACGGCCGACGGGTGAGACTACATGCTGCATCCGATCAATGTACAGTCATGCGGCCGTCCGCCGGTCCGGTACCGGATATTGCTCCGGCAGGGAAAACTCTTCAACGCTGGAATGGTCCGGTTTTCAGGACTATGTTGAAGATATGAACAAGGTAGCGAGCAAGCACTTCGGAGAGGTCGAGCTCAACCACGGACGGGAGCATAATCTCACCGCCACGCATGAGCTGGCGGGCCAGACCGTGGAGCTTGACCTGAACGTCAACGCGCATGACCATTTCGATGAAGCGGCCATGCATAAAGTTGACTACCGCCTGCGCTTTCTGCCCGAACTCGTGGACCAGGTCCGCGAAATGATCGCCGAGGAACTGGACCAGGAAGGCACCAGTCCCCAGGAGTACCGCCACTTCCATTGCAACGCGATCAAGGACGAACACCTCAAGAAGGTCTTCGGCGTCGAGGACAAGAGCCAGCTGACCGACGAGGTCTTCCTCAAGGCGCTCAAGCTCGGCCACGTGGGCATCTACCCCGGCCAGCCGGAACGCTACTTCGTCCTGGACTTCACGCTGGGCCAGCATTTCACCGACGAGGTCCTCGTCGCCTCCGCGGATGAGGACGGCGTCGTCGACGACGAAATCCTCTGGGAGTCCTGACCCGGGAATCCCGAGTCGCTGGTAGTCCTGCATCGACTGCTCCGCAGGCGCCGTTTTGGGCGCTCAAAACGGCGGCTGCTCAGCAATCGATGACTAAGAACGTACGACGCCGGCCGGTCACCTTGTGAGGTGACCGGCCGGCGTCGTTTGTGTGTGGAGCGGGCTCCCTGTCGGCTGCTTGCCTGGTGGCCTGTTACTTGGCGGCTGAGAGCAGTTCGGCGCGGACCGTCCTGGTGGCCGTGACGAGGTTGCGCAGGGACTCTTCAGTCTCGGCGTAGCCGCGGGTCTTCAGGCCGCAGTCGGGGTTGACCCAGAGCTGGCGGGACGGGACGTGCTTGACGGCGGTGCTGAGCAGTTCGGTGACTTCCTGTTCGCCCGGGACGCGGGGCGAGTGGATGTCGTAGACGCCCGGGCCAACGCCGCGGCCGAAGCCGTGGGACTCGAGGTCGTGGACGACCTCCATGCGGGAGCGGGCGGCCTCGATCGAGGTGACGTCGGCGTCGAGGCCGTCGATCGCGTCGATGATGGCGCCGAACTCGGAGTAGCACAGGTGTGTGTGGACCTGGGTGGCGTCCGCGGCACCTGCGGTGGAGAGCCGGAAGGACTTCACGGACCAGTCCAGGTACCTGGCCTGGTCGGCCTTGCGCAGCGGCAGGAGCTCGCGCAGGGCGGGCTCGTCCACCTGGATGACCTTGATGCCGGCCGCCTCGAGGTCGGCGATCTCGTCGCGGAGGGCCAGTGCCACCTGGTTGGCGGTCTCGCCAAGCGGCTGGTCATCGCGGACGAAGGACCAGGCCAGGATGGTGACCGGGCCGGTGAGCATGCCCTTCATCGGCTTGCTGGTCAGGGACTGCGCGTACTCGGCCCACTTCACCGTGATCGGGGCGCTGCGGGTGACGTCGCCCCACAGGATGGACGGTCGGGTGCAGCGCGAGCCGTAGGACTGGACCCAGCCGTGGACGGTGACGTCGAAGCCTTCGAGGTTCTCGGCGAAGTACTGGACCATGTCGTTGCGTTCGGGCTCGCCGTGGACCAGGACGTCGAAGCCGAGCTCTTCCTGCAGCTCCACGACGCGCTTGATCTCGTCCTTCATGAGCTGCTCGTACTGCTCCGTGGTGAGGTCGCCGCGGTTGGCGCGGGCCCGGGCGGTGCGGATTTCGCCGGTCTGCGGGAAGGAGCCGATCGTCGTGGTGGGCAGCGGCGGCAGGTGCAGCGCCTTGTCCTGGGCTGCCTCGCGGACGGCGTAGGCGGAGCGGTTGAAGTCGGCGCCGGTCAGGGCGGCGGTGCGGGCCCGGACGTCGCCGCGGCGGACGCCTTCGGCCTCGGCGCGGGAGGCGATGACGCGGGTGGCCTCGTCGATTGCGGGCTGGACGGCTGCCTCGTCGGTCAGCAGACCGGCGAGGGTGACGACTTCAACGGCCTTCTGGTCGGCGAAGGCCAGCCAGCTGCGAAGCTGCTCGGAGAGCTGGACTTCCTCGTCGACGTCGTGCGGGACGTGCTGGGTGGAGGTGGAGGTGCTGATGGCCAGCTTGGCCACCGACTTCTTCAGTTCGGCGATCTTCTTCGCGGAGGCGGCGAGGTCGTTGCGCCAGATGTTGTGGCCGTCCACGACGCCGGCGACGAGGGTCTTGTTGCCCAGCGCGGCCAGGGCCGCTGCGGACGGGACCGCGCCCTTGAAGACGTCCAGGTGCAGGGCGTCGATGCCGGTGGCGGCGAGGGTTCCGAGCTGGCCGTTGAGCGCGCCGTACGGGGTGGAGACGAAAAGCTGCGGGCGCTGGGCCGCGGCGGCCAGAGCCTCGTAGGTGCGGGCGACGGCGGCCTGGATTTCCACGGCCGGGGTGTCCTGGTCCACCACAAGGGCGGGCTCGTCGAGCTGGACCCAGCTGGCGCCGGCGGCGGCGAGCTTCTGAAGCAGCGCCGTGTAGACGGGGAGGATGTCCTCCAGGCGGGACAGCGGGCTGAAGCCGGCCTGGGCGTCGTCGGAGGCCTTGCTCAGCAGCAGGAACGTGACCGGGCCGACGATGTACGGGCGCGTCTCGACGCCGTTGGCGAGGGCGTACTCGAATTCCTCGACGATCCGGTTCGAGGTCAGCGCAAAGTTGGTTTCCGGCCCAATTTCCGGCACGAGGTAGTGGTAGTTGGTGTCGAACCACTTGGTCATTTCCAGCGGCTGCTGGTCCTTGTTGCCGCGGGCCAGGGTGAAGTAGCCGTCGATGTCGAGCTGGCCCTGCGCGTTGAGGAGGTTCCCGAAGCGGGCCGGCACGGCGCCGAGGTGGGCGGCGGCGTCGAGCACCTGGTCGTAGTAGGAGAAGGTGCCGGGCACCGCGGCGGCTTCGGTCAGGCCCAGGCCCTGGAGCCGCTTGGCGGTGCCGAGCTGGATTTCCTTGGCGGCCGCGTCCAGGGCTGCGGCGTCGATCTTGCCGGCCCAGTAGGCCTCGACGGCCTTCTTGAGTTCGCGGCGGCGGCCGATGCGCGGGTAGCCCAGGATCGAGGCAGCCGGGAACGGAGTGGGGTTGGGGGTGTTCAGTGCAGTCATGGGAAGTCCTAAGTGTTGGTGGTGTGGTGCGGAGGGAAGTTGTGTTGTCCTGGCGCGGTCAGCTGGCGAGCTGGCGGCGGCTGGCCGTGTGCCGGTTGCCACTGTGCCGGTTGCCGCGGTGCGGGCGGGGCAGCGCGAGTTTGTCCAGCACATCCAGGGCCGCGGCGTGCTCATTGAACGTGTAGAGGTGGATGCCGGGGGCTCCGGCGTCCAGGGCTGCGTTGGCGAGATCAACGGTGGCGCTGACCCCGATCCGGGTCCGGTCGGCGTCGGTATCGGCAGCCGCGAGGCGTTCGATCAGTTCCGGGGCCGGTTCGACGCCGGTCAGTTCGCCGAGCCGGGCGAGCCGCCGGAGGCTGGTGAGCGGCATGACCCCGGGAATGATCGGGATGGTCACCCCGGCCCGGCGGGCCCGGGCGAGGAGGTCGGCGTACTGCTCGGTGTGGAAGAAGACCTGGGTGATGGCGAAGTCGGCGCCGGAGCGCTGCTTGGCCAGCAGGACCTCGACGTCGTGCGCCTCACTCGGGGATTCCGGGTGCCGCGTCGGGTAGGCGGCGACGCCGACCGCGACCCTGCCGGCGCACAGCAGCGCCGAGCGGCGTTGCTCCACGCGGCGGATGAGTTCGATCAGGTCCTGGGCGTACCGGAGCGATCCCGGCGGCGGGGTTTCTCCATCCTTGGGCCGGTCGCCGCGGAGGGCGAGGATGCCGCGGACGCCGACGTCGAGCAGTTCGCCGATGATCTCCGCCAGTTCCTGCGGGGAATTCCCCACGCAGGTCAGGTGGGCCAGGGGCCGGAGCGTCGTTTCCTGCACGAGCCGGTTGACGAGATCGACGGCGGTGCTGCGGTTCGAACCGTTGGAGCCGTAGGTCACGGACACGTAGTCCGGGTCCGTGGCTTCCAGTTCGCCGATGGTGGTCCAAAGGGATTCCGCGGCTGCGGGAGACCGCGGCGGGAACAGCTCGTAGGACAGCGCAACAGGCGCCGCGCCGGCAAGATTGGGATGGGTATCGATAAGGCTTGGTGGTGACATTTGCGTCCTTGGCTTTGAACACTGCCGCCGGGAGATCCGGAATCCCGGAGGACCGGAACCAGAAACGGAAACTCCGTCGTCAGTGAATTGAGTTTGGGGAACACGGAGGGAACTTCAGCAGGGCGCAGCCGCGACTGTTACGCCTGATACGAAGTTGTCCGTGAGCAAATGTCAGGCCCACATGGGGGCACCCACACCCTCCTGGGCCGCCCGGGGGCAGCTTTCAGCGGAGGATCGCTGACACGTTACTGAGGTAACTTGTATAGAACTCTAAGGCCGGGCCGTGGGACCCTTCAAGTCGGTCCCCGAATTAAGACGCACCTTTACGGCCGTTTGCGGCGCCGGGCAGAACAATGTTCGCCCACGACGGCATTTTCGCCCCGCGCGGCTGCTCTCCCCAACGCACCCCGGCAGGACTATCCTGTTGCCATGATCCAGCTTCCAGCCAGCTACCAGCAGTACCTCGCCGGCAAGAGCGAGAGCTTCATCAACACCGTCCGGCCCGTGCTCATGCAGTCGGCCGCAGAGAGGTTGCACGGGGTCCGGATTCTCGTGCTTCCGCATGGCCACCAGGCGCATCTGGATGACACCATCCCGTATGGGACGGTGGTTGAGGACATCGACTGACGCCCGGTTAGCCCCTGTCTAGTCGCCCAGGAGCAGGCGCTGGGAACGCGGAGCCAGCGTGTGTTCGAGCACCAGGCAGGCCGCACCGACGGCGCCGACGTCCTCGCCTACCCCCGTGCCCACAACTTCGATCCCATGAATCCTCCGGGTGGCACTGTTCGCCTCAACCAGTCCGGGGACCAGCTCGAGGTAAGCCGCTGAGAGGCAGGTCCAGAACGGGCCGCCGAACACTACCCGGTCCACGTCCAGGGCGTTGGTGACGACCGACACCGCACGGGCCACGAGCACTGCGGACCCGCGAATGATTTCCTTGGCCGCGTCGTTGCCGGCTTCGGCGATCGCGCACAACTCGGCGAAACGTTCCTGAACTGCCGGCGCGCTCCTGTCCTGGAGTGAACCATTCAACATCCCGGCCGCCTCAGCCTGCGCCACGAGGACCTGCGGAATGGCAGAGGACTTCACGCAGCCGTGCTGCCCGCAGTCGCAGAGGGCACCGCCCGGGTCGACGATGATGTGCCCGATTTCCCCGGCGTTGCCCGAGGTCCCGCGGACGACTTCGTCGTTGAGGACGATCCCGCAGCCGATCCCGGTCCCCATGTACATGAAGACGAAGCTGCCCTCGCCGCTGGGGCCCCCGGCCCAGGTTTCGGCCACGGCTGCGCTGGTGACGTCCTTGTCCATGAGTGTCGACAGGCCCGTGGCCTCCGCGAGGCCATCCCGCAGCCCCACGTGGTCCCAGCCCGGCAGCAGCGGCGGGTCCACGACGGCGCCCTCGTTGAGGTCGATGGGCCCCGGCGACGCAACCCCGAGCCCGGCGATCCGGTCCGGGTCCACCCCGGAGTCCAGGATGATTCTCTTGATTTCGCCCGCGATGGTGTCAATGACAGCCCTGGGGTCGGTGCCGGGCGGGGTGGTGATCCGTGAGTGCCGGACGACGGCACCGAGCAGGTCCAGCACGACGAACGTGAGGACGGCCGGGTCCAGGTGGACGCCCACGGCATACATCCCCGAGGGATTCAGCCGGAGCATGGTCCTGGGCTTGCCCGGCCCGGTGCCTTCCTTGCCTGCCTCGACGATCAGGTGCTGGTCCAGCAGGCGGCGGGAAATGTTGGAGATGGTCTGCGGCGAGAGTCCGACAATCTGGGCGAGTTCCACCCGGCTCAGCCCGCCCGGCGTGCGGCGGATGGCGTCGAGGATGACTGTGAGGTTGAAGTCGCCCATCTTCGGTAGGTTGGTCCCTCGCCTCGGCGAGGGTTGCCGGAACTCGGTCACTGATACCTCTAAACGTTTTGGCCACGCACAGCAGTTGTCAGAATCGTACGTTACGTGCAGGCGTGCGCCCACACTTGCGCTTTACCGACACAAAGTTTCTTGCGTCAAGGCCGCCGGGTGCTGGCCGTGACGGTGAATTTTGGATTCCTGCCGGCCTCGCGGGTGGGACCGATCAGCCGTTCCAGAGCCGGCCGGTAGTGCAGGTGGCTGTTGAACACGGTCCAGAGCTCCCCGCCCGGGGCAAGCACCCTGCCGGCCGCTTCGATCAGCTTGATCCCCGCGCCGGAGTGGACCGCCGCTTCCAGGTGGAAGGGCGGGTTCAGCAGCACCAGGTCCGCGCTGGCGTCCGGGAGGGAGCTCATGGCGTCGTCCTGAAGCACGTCGATCCGACCGTCCAGGCCGTTGGCCCGGGAGGTGGCCAGGGCTGAGTCGACGGCTGCGGCGGACCGGTCGGTCGCGGTGACGCGGGCGCCGGGGTTGGCGCGGGCGTACATCGCGGCGAGGATTCCGGTGCCGCAGCCAAGGTCGACGGCATGGGTGGCGTGCGGCATCCGGGGCAGGAAGTCCAGCAGGAACCTGGTCCCGATGTCCAGCCCGGTGCCGGCAAAGACGGCCCCCCGGGCGCAGACCGTGAGCCCCAGTTCGTCGTTGACCTCAGTGACCGGGAAGGGCAGCGCGGCGGGGACCGGCCTGGGGCTCCGGGCCAGCAGGAGCCGTGATTTCTGCCGCGCCAGCTGGGGCTGGACATCCTCGAAGTAGCGCGCCAGGACGGCGTTCATGCCCAGGCTCATGTGTTTGACGCGTCCGCCCGCGACCAGCACCACCTCTGGCGCCGCATAGCGGGCCACGGCGTCGGCGATTTCCTCAAGTTCCGCCAGGGACCGCGGCAACTGCAGCAAGACCAGGGAGGCTCCCTCCAGCAGTTCGGCGCCCAACGGGAGGTGCTCGAAGCCGCCGTCGATGCCCAGGGCCTCGGCGTTCGCCCGCAGTGCCCGTTCACCGGTGATGAGGTCCTGCTGGACGCGCACGGCGTCCGCTCCGAGGGTCAGGGCGCCGAGGGTGAGGGCACCGTACCGGTCCCCCACCACCGCGAGCCGGCCCCCGGGCTGCAGCAGGGCGGCCGCGGGCATCTCCAGGGCAGAGTCGAGAAGGAGCCTGTCCGTGGCGTCCCAGGCCTGCAGGTTGTCGGCCTCGACGTCCGGGAATCTTCTCAGCCGGGCAAAGAGGGATTCGAAGCTGTTGTCCGCCACGCGCGTTGTGCCGCCGTTTCTTCTCGGGCTTGGGTATGGGTGCTGGCAGTGGGAGCCGGGTGTGAGGCCTCCCCCGGTGCTGCTCTGCAGGTCTTTCGTTTTACGTTATACCGGACCGGGCCAGCAGGTTGACGATTCCGGCGACGGCGGCCCGGCCTGCCCGGTTGGCGCCGATGGTGGATGAGGAAGGCCCGTAGCCGACGAGGTGCACCCGCGGCTCGCCCGCGACCTGGGTGCCGTTCATCGCGATGCCGCCGCCGGGTCCGCGCAGGTGCAGCGGGGCGAGGTGTTCGAGTTCGGCACGGAATCCCGTGGCCCACAGGATGACCCCGGCGGCCAGGAAGCTTCCGTCAGCCATCCGGACCCCGTAGGGTTCGATCGCGGTGAACATGGGGTGCCGGTCCAGGGCGCCGCGCGCGGCGGCGGCGCGCAGGGCCGGGGTCCAGATCAGGCCCGTCACGGAGACGACGCTCTGCGGCGGCAGGCCCTGGCGCACCCGCTCCTCGACGAGGGCGACGGCGTCGTGGCCGGCCTGCCGGTCGAACGCGGCCTCGCGCCAGACCGGTAGCCGGCGCGTGAACCATGTGGTGGTGGTGACCTTGGAGATCTCATCGAGCAGCCCGACGGCCGAGATGCCGCCGCCGACCACAATGACGTGCTGCCCGCGGAATTCGTCGGCGGAAACATAGTCGGCGACGTGCAGCTGCCGGCCGCGGAAGCTGGCTTTGCCCGGATAGATGGGCCAGAACGGCCGGGTCCAGGTGCCGGTTGCGTTGATGAGGGCGCGGGCAGAGAAACGGCCGCGGGAGGTTGCGATGCTCAGCCGCCCGGCGGGGTCATCGTCCTCGCGGCTCACCGACTGCACTTTGACCGGCCGCTCAATCGCCAGGCCGAGGTCGTGCTCGTACCCGCCAAAATAGCGGGTGAGATAACTGGAGCTGGCCTCGGCGGGGTCCACATCGGGCTGCGGGATTCCCGGGAGGTCGCTGATGCCGTTCACCGTGGCCATGAGCAGGCTCTTCCAGCGGTGCCGCCAGGCTCCGCCGGGCCCGTCCTCGCCGTCGAGCACGATGTACGTCCCGGCCGGGGCAGGGCCGGTCGCGTCAGCGCCGGCCATGTCAGCGCCGGCCGGGACGAAGCCGCGGCGCTGAAGGTGGTAGGCCGCCGACAGGCCCGCCTGGCCGGCACCAACCACGACGACGTCGGCCGCCCGCACCGTCTCTGCGGTCACGGTCGTGTCCCCAGTCAGATCTTCTTGACGACGCTGGACTTGAGCTGCATGGGGCCCACGCCGTCCACCTTGCAGTCGATGTCGTGGTCGCCAACACCGTTGACCAGGCGGATGCCGCGGACCTTGGTGCCGACCTTGATGACGGTGGAGCTGCCCTTGATTTTCAGGTCCTTGACCACGGTGACGGTGTCGCCGTCGGCGAGGACGTTGCCCACCGCGTCCTTGATGACGGCGGCCGCAGGGGCGTCGGCCTCTGTGTCAGTCTCCGCGGATGCGGACCATTCGTGCGCGCACTCCGGGCAGACCAGGAGCGCCCCCATTTCGTAGGTGTATTCGCTGGAGCATTCGGGGCACGGGGGCAGGGAGTCGTTCACCCGACCAAGTTTAGTCGCCGCCTGTGCCCGCGCGAATTCCCGCCGCTTATTCTCGCCGCTTATTCTCGCCGTGGGCGGGGCGCCTTAGAACGGGTTCAGCAGGCGGTCCACGAACTGCCGCGTGCGTTCCTCCCGCGGGTCCCGCAGTACGGTGTCGGGGTGGCCGCGTTCGACCACCACGCCGCCGTCCATGAAGATGACCTCGTCGGCCACCTGACGGGCGAACGCGAGCTCGTGGGTGACCACCACCATGGTCCAGCCTTCGTCCGCAAGTTCCTTGATGACTGCCAGGACCTCGCCCACGAGCTCGGGGTCCAGCGCAGAGGTGGGCTCGTCGAAGAGCAGCAGTTGCGGGCGCAGGGCGAGGGCACGCACAATGCCGACGCGCTGCTGCTGGCCGCCGGAGAGCTCGAACGGGTAGCTGTTCTCCTTGCCGGTCAGGCCGACGCGGGCCAACAGGTCCCGGGCCTCCTGGATCGCGTCCGCCTTGGGCCGCTTCTGCACCTGGACCGGGCCCTCGATCACGTTCTCCAGGACGGTCTTGTGCGGGAAGAGGTTGTAGTGCTGGAACACCATGGCGCTGCGGTCCCGCAAAGCCAGCACCTGCTTCTTCGCCACCGGTGTGGCAAAGTCCACGGTCAGTTCCCCTGCGAATTCGGCGACGCCGGCGTCGGGGACTTCGAGGCCGTTCAGGCAGCGCAGGACCGTCGTTTTTCCTGATCCGGACGGCCCGATCAACGTGACCACTTCGCCGCGGCGGACTTCAAGGTCGATGGATTTGAGCACAACATGGTGGCCGAACGACTTGCGCAAGCCGGTGACGGTCAGGAGCGGCTCGTCCGGGACAGGAACGTCAGAGGGTTGCGGTTCAGTGGGCGACATAGCGGTCCAATCTCTTCTCCAGGGCGGACTGTCCGCTGGCGAGAACGAGGCAGATGATCCAGTAGATCACGGCCGCCTCCAGATACAGCAGCATGAACTCCTGGCTGAAGGCCGCCACCTGCTGCGCCACGCGGAACAGTTCGGTGACGAGGATCAGCGACGCCAGCGACGTGTCCTTGACCAGGCTGATGAAGGTGTTCGACAGCGGCGGAACCGAGACCCGGGCGGCCTGCGGCAGGATGATCCGCACGAGCGTCTGCCGGCGCGACATTCCGATGGTGTGGCCGGCCTCCCACTGGCCCTTCGGAACCGACAGGATGGCCGCCCGGATGACCTCCGCGGCATAGCCGCCGACGTTCAGGGAGAACGCGATGATGGCGCTGGGCCAGGGGCTGATGGTGATTCCGACGGAAGGGAGCCCGTAGAAAATGACGAACAGCTGGACCAAAAGCGGGGTTCCGCGGATGACGGAGATGTAGGTCCGCGCCACCGCCGAAACCAGGCGGTTGCGGCTCAACCGCATGAGGGCCACCACCAGTGCCAGCAGCAGGCCCAGGCTGAACGAGGCCAGCGCCAAGGGAATGGTGCCGAAGATCGCACCCGTCAGGAGCGGGCCCAGCGATGACCACACGAGTTCCCAGTTGATGCTCATGCCCGGACGCGGCGTTTCTCTGCGGCTTGCACAGGGCTACTTCGAGACGTCGGCGTCGAAGTACTTCTGGGAGATCTTCGTCAGCGTGCCGTCGGCCGCCAGCTCGCCGAGGGCCTTGTTGATGGCATCGGTCAGGCTGGTGGATCCCTTGCGCAGGGCGAACGCGCTCAGCGACTTGTCGGTGGTCTCGGCGGCAATCTTGATGCCGGCGTCGTGGTCGGTCTTCTGGGAGTCCAGGTAGGTCAGCTTGTCGTTGATGGTGGCATCGACGCGGCCCTGCTTGAGCAGCGTGATCGCCTGCGCCCAGCCCTCCACGGCCTCGACATTCGCGCCGCTCTGCTGCGCCAGCTTGTACCAGTTGCTCGTCAGGGACTGCGCCGTGGTCTTGCCCTTGAGGTCGTCAAAGGAGTGGATGCTGTCGTTGTCCGACTTCGTGACGATCACGCCGGTGCTCACCGTGTACGGGGTGGAGAAGTCGTACTTCGCCTTGCGCTCGTCGGTGATGGAAACCTGGTTGGCGACGACGTCGAACCGTTTGGCGTCGAGGCCGGCGAAGATGGCGTCGAACTGCGTCTCCTGGTAGGAGGGCTTGACGCCCAGCTTCGCGGCGACGGCGTTCATGATCTCCACGTCGTAGCCCGTCAGTTCACCGCTGCCGTTGGCGTGGAACGTGAACGGCTTGTAGGTGCCTTCCGTGCCGACCTTGAGCACGCCTGCGCTCTTGACGTCGCTGAGGGAGGTGTCCGCACCGGCTGCCGGCGCTGAGCTGGCCGGGGTGGTGGACGCCGACCCGCAACCTGCCAGGGCGAGTCCTGCAGCAGCGATGAGGCCAATAATGGAAAGTCGTGTGCGCTTCATGATGTTCCTTAGTCGTGGAGCCGGAAATGGCCTTCCAGCTAAGCCGCATGGCGGCTGTCTCCTAGCGACGATAGCAAGGTCCAGCTCAGGGTGGAGAGCCTAAATGACAGTTTATGACGTCCGGTCATGAGACGGTCTTGACGGATGCGGCTTTCGAAGTCCCGCATAGCTGCGGAGGGTACGAAAAAGGGAACCACCGCCTAGCGGTGATTCCCTTTCTAGTGGAGCTGAGGGGACTCGAACCCCTGACCCCCTGCATGCCATGCAGGTGCGCTACCAGCTGCGCCACAGCCCCTCATTTGCCTGGAAGTTTCGTCCTCCCTGAAGCAACCTGAATAGCCTAAACCACAAATCGCGTTCGCGCTAATCGGCGCGCTGACTCATGGAACAGGGTGCGGAACAGGGCACAAAAAATCCGCCGGAATCTTTCGATTCCGGCGGATTATCCGGTGGAGCTGAGGGGACTCGAACCCCTGACCCCCTGCATGCCATGCAGGTGCGCTACCAGCTGCGCCACAGCCCCGAATTTTCGCTGCTCCGAGCATGTCTTCCGACGTGCGATGTTCCGGTTTTTTGTCCGGATTTCTCCGAAGCAACTCAAATATCTTAGACCAGCCCTCCGGAAAATTCCAAATCGCGCATATTCGGCTCGGTTTAGCGTCCGGAGGTGGCCTGAACGCGGGGGCTACTCCGTGTCGGTGCCGGCGGTGGCTTTGGCGGAGGCGTCGTCGCCGAGCTGCAGATCGACGACGGGGCAGTCCTTCCACAGGCGCTCGAGGGCGTAGAACACGCGGTCTTCCTCGTGCTGGACGTGGATGACGACGTTGGAGTAGTCCAGCAGCACCCAGCGACCGCCGGAGCGGCCCTCGCGGCGGACGGGCTTCTGGTCAAACTTGGAGAGCTCGTCCTCGATGCCGTCCACGATCGCGTTGACCTGGCGTTCACTCGGGGCCGAGGCAATCAGGAAGACGTCGGCCAGGGCCAGCCGTTCGCTGACGTCCAGGGCCACGATGTCCTCGGCGAGCTTCTCCGAGGCAGCGCGGGCTGCGTGGCGGGCGGTAGTGATGGATGAATCGGTTGCAGTCACGGGACTCCTTGTAGTGATGAAAAATTATGGTGTTGAAAATGTGGCGCCAGTGGCGGCCTGAGACCTAGTGGGCCAGCCCGGTGACGATCAGCGTGATGCCGGCGATGAGGGCAACGATCCCCACCGCCAGGACGCCGAGCTGGAGCATGCGCAGGCGGCGCGCCCGGCCGAGACCGGCGGTAGCGGCATCCAGGGGTTCGAGCCCGTAGGCGGCATTCGCGGCTACGGGTTCCCCGCCGACGAGTCTTTCCTCGGCCTCCCCCGCCGAATTTGCCGTGTTTGCCGCGTTTCCCGGCCGTGCCGTTCCGGCTTTTGCGGCTGCTTCCGCACGGGCCAGGACGCCGGCCCTGCCAGCTGCAGAACCCGTCGCGGGACCTGCGGCCTTCTGGCGGGAGATGCCCGGCCGCCGCAGGCCGGGTTTCCTCGGCGCGTCCACGCGCGGACCCGGGTTGGTGACAACCGGAACGTACGACGTGGCAGGGCGCTTCATGACGGGCCGCTCCACGCCGGGAACCTTCTCGAATTCCAGGGGTGTGACCATGGCCAGGTTGTTGGCCGTGGTCGGATCGTTGCGGGGCGCCGCCGGCTGGTTGTTTTGTTCGGCAAGCTTCTGCTTGGCGGCGGCGCGGCGGTTCAGGATCGCGGCACGCTCGGCGAGGGCGATCTGCTCGGCCAGGACGGCCGGATCAACGGCATCCGGATCCGTGGCCGCAATGTGTTCCATCTTGGCCACTTGGTTCTTGGCCTGCTCCGCGAGGAGTTCGCGGGCGGCCAGCGCCTGCTCCACGGTCATGCCCTCGGGCGTCGCCCCGCCCGGTCCGGCGCCGTCGGCCGCGGGAGCCTTGGGCGCAGCGGGGGCCTTGGGCGCCGGGGCGGCCGCCCCAGCCGCGGCAGCGCCCTTCGCGGCCGCATCCGTGGAGGCGGCGTCCTTCGGGGCCGGGGAAACCACCGGGGTGGCCCGGGTCCGCGGCGACACCGGGACAATGGTGTTGGCCTGGGTGGCCGGGGCCGCTTCGGTCGCCAGCTCCAAAAGCCTCAACTGGCGTCGCGTGGGCGGCCCTCCGCCGGCCAGCTGGCCTTCCTTCTCTGCGAGTTCCTTGATGGTGCGCAGCGCGGCGCGGTCCCGTGCCCGGACCTGGGAAGACCGCTCCGTGCCAGCGGGCACAGAATCAGCGGACACAGAATCAGCACGCACAGAGTCCACCGGGGCGTCGGCAACGCGACGGCTCCGGCCGGTGATTTCGGCCTCCGTCGGCTCGCCCGGGCCCGGAGTCTCCAGACGTTCATCTCTGGCCTGCCGCAATTCGCGGCGGCTGCGGATGGGAGGCTGTTCCTGACTCATGGCAAACTCATTCAGTGCTGGCTGGTTGGGTTATCTCAAAGGCTGGATCGTGCTGTGCGGGGGCAGTCCCGGCCGCGCCGTTTCCGGCGTTGGCTTTCGCGGCGTGTCCGGCTTCGAGGCGATCGGCGTCGGGGCTGGCGTGGTACAGGCCGTACTTGGCGATGTACTGGACCACCCCGTCCGGTACGAGGTACCAGACCGGGTTGCCTTCGGCCACCCTCGTGCGGCAATCCGTGGAGGAAATGGCCATGGCCGGGACCTCCAGGAGGCTGACGTCTTTGCGGCCCATGCCGTCCAGGACGTGGCCCGGCCGGGTTACGCCCACAAAGTGCGCGAGGGACCAGAGTTCATCGATGTCTTTCCAGGACAAAATCTGGGCCAGGGCGTCCGCGCCGGTGATGAAGAACAGATCGGCGTCCGGACGCAGGGTCCGCAGGTCACGCAGGGTGTCGATCGTGTAGGTCGGTCCCGGACGGTCCACGTCCACCCGGCTTACGGTGAAGCGCGGGTTCGAGGCCGTGGCGATAACTGTCATGAGATACCGGTGCTCGGCTTCGCTGACCTTCTTGGCCATCTTCTGCCAGGGCTGGCCGGTGGGCACAAAAACGACTTCGTCGAGGTCGAACTTGGCCGCGACCTCACTGGCCGCGACAAGGTGTCCGTGGTGGATGGGGTCGAACGTGCCACCCATCACACCCAGACGCAGGCGGCGCTGGGCGCCGCGCTGCTTCGTGGGGGCGGAAATATTAGTGACCTTGGCCGTGATCGTGCTTGTTCGGGTGCTGGCGGTGCGGGTCCGAGTGCTCCTCGACAGCCACGTGGCGCCGGCCCAGGTTGGAGTAGGACAGGGTGATCATCAGCAGGACCACCAGGATCGCGAACATGGTGCCGCCAATGACAAACGGCGGTGCAATGAGCGGTGCGAGTTCCTCGTGGCCCGATTCGCCGGCGGCGGCGACGAAAGTGGCGATCTGCTGCGACAGCATGTTCTCCCCTAGTGAGTTCAAAATTTGACGACGGCGGAGGTGTCCGCCGTTCCGGTCTTCCGTTCCATGTTACAGCGTTGCTAGCCCCGGATCTGGCCCTCGCCCTGCACGATCCACTTGGTCGTGGTCAGCTCGGTCAGTCCCATGGGGCCGCGGGCATGGAGTTTTTGGGTGGAGATGCCCACTTCGGCGCCGAGGCCGAGCTCGCCGCCGTCGGTGAAGCGGGTGGAGGCGTTCACGATCACGGCGGCCGAATCGACATCGGCGATGAAGCGCTCGGCGTTGGCGAGGTCGTTGGTCAGGATCGCTTCGGTGTGGCCGGTGGACCACTTCCGGATGTGCCTGACGGCCTCGTCCAGGCTGTCCACCATGGCCACGGCCAGGTCCAGGTTCATGTATTCGGTGGCCCAGTCGTCGTCCGTGGCCGGCACGGTCTGGATCGAGGCCGGCAGTGCGGCGCGGACGCGTTGGTCCACGTGCAGGGTGACCCCGGCTGCCCGCAATGCGGAGGCGACCGCGGGAAGGACGGTGGACTTGGAGTGCACCAGGAGCGTTTCGACGGTGTTGCAGACGCTGGGCCGCTGGGTCTTGGCATTGAGGAGGATGTCCACGGCCATTTCCTCGCCGGCGGAAGCGTCCAGGAAGATATGCACGTTGCCTTCACCGGTCTCGATGACCGGCACGGAGGAGTTCGTCACAACGGTCTGGATAAGGTCGCGCCCGCCGCGGGGAATGAGCACGTCCACCCGGCCGCGAGCCCGCATGAGCGCGTTGGCGCCGTCGCGGCCGTATTGGTCAACGGTCTGGACGGCATCAGCGGGCAGGCCCACCGATTCCAGCGCATCCCGCAGGATGGTGATCAGCGCGGCGTTGGTGGCAGCGGCGGCGGATCCCCCGCGCAGGATGACGGCGTTGCCGCTCTTGAGGGCCAGTCCGGCGATGTCAACCGTGACGTTCGGGCGGGCCTCATAGATCGCGGCCACCACGCCCATGGGTACGTTGATCTGGCGCAGGCGCAGCCCATTGGGGAGGGTCTGGCCCCGCACGACGTTTCCGACGGGGTCGGGCAGGGTGGCGAGGTTTTCCAGTGCGGCGGCGAGGGCCGTGATGCGTGAGTCGGTCAGCGTCAGGCGGTCCAGCAGGGCGGCGCTGGTACCGGCGGCCCGGCCGGCCGCGACGTCCTTGGCGTTGGCGGCCAGGATCTGGTGCTTGTGATCCACCAGCGACTTGCCGACGGCGCGCAGGCCCCGGTCCTTCCAGGCCCGGTTGGCGCGTGCCATCCTGTGGGCGGCGTGGCGTGAGCGGTCTGCGATCGCGTGGACGGCTGCTTCGGTCTCCGTTGCCGTGCCAGGGGCAGCTGCCGGATCCGGCGCCGCGGCGAACCCTTGGGCGGGCGCGGCGGTACCGGCGGGAACGGTGCCGGCAGGCACATCAGTCACGGCAGCGGAAGTCAGGGCCTCAGTCATGCTTCCAGTTTAGGCGCCGGGGGAACCTAGACCAGCACCAGGTCGTCAACATGAACAACTTCGCGGTCATATCCGCGGCCCAGTGCCTTGCCGAGCTCATGGGTGGAGCGGCCCAGCATTTGGGGCAGCTCGGCGGCCGAATAGTTGACCAGCCCGCGGGCAATCACGGTGTTGTCCACGGACACCATCTCCACGGCGTCGCCGGCCTCGAAGTCGCCCTTCACCGCGGCGATTCCGGCCGGCAGAAGCGAGGTGCGGCGGTCGCGGACGGCCTTGACGGCACCGTCGTCGAGCACCAGGGTGCCGCGCACGGATGCCAGATGGGCCAGCCACAGGAGCCGGATCGGCTTGCGCGCCCCGTTGACGGAGAACCATGTGCCCACGTCCTCGCCGGCCAGCGCGGCGGCCGCATTGGCCGTGGATGTTACGAGGGCGTGGATGCCCGAACCAGCGGCGATGCTGGCGGCTTCGACCTTGGTGACCATGCCGCCCGTGCCCACACCGGCCTTTCCGGTGCTGCCGATCGAGACGCCGTCGAGGTCGTGGGGGCCGGACACATGCGGAATCCGCTTGGCGCCATGCGACGGCGGACCGTCGTACAGGGAGTCGACGTCGGACAGCAGCACGAGTGCGTCGGCGCGGACCAGGTGTGCCACCAGGGCCGCGAGGCGGTCGTTGTCGCCAAAGCGGATCTCGTGGGTGGCTACGGTGTCGTTTTCGTTGACCACCGGGACAACGCCGAGGTTCAGCAGCCGGTCCAGCGCGCGGAACGCGTTGGTGTGCTGGCTGCGGCGCATGAAGTCATCGGCGGTCAGCAGCACCTGGCTGACGGTAACCCCGTGCGCGCCGAAGGCGTGGGTGTAGCGGGCCATCAGCAGGCCCTGGCCCACACTGGCGGCGGCCTGCTGGGTGGCGAGGTCGCGGGGGCGCTTCTCGAGGCCGAGCGGGGCGAGGCCGGCGGCGATCGCACCGGAGGACACCAGGATGATCTCCGCGCCCGCGTTGCGCTTGTGCGCCAGGGCGTCGGCGAGCCCGGTCAGGGCCTCTTCGGAGATCCCGCCCTTGATGGAAGTCAGCGAGGACGAGCCGACCTTGACGACGATCCGGCGCGCCCCGGACAGCGCGGTGCGGTCCGGGGCGTTGATGGTCTGGGCACCGATGTTTTGGGCACCGATGTTTTGAGCGCTGAGCGGCTGGGACCCGTGCTCGACGACGGTCTTACTCGTCATCGGCTTCGCCCAGTCCACTCTCCTTGAGCGGCTGCCGCGCGCGGCGGCCGCTGACGGATTCGGTCCAGATGCCGGCCTTGCGTTCGGCTTCGAGCTCGGCGCGGGCGGCGGCCTTGGCGTCGCGGCGTTCCTGCTGTTCGTCGCGCTTCTGGCCACGCGTCGGGCGGTCGCCGATGTCGGCGAAGCGCACGTCGGTGCCGCGGGGCGAGGCGAGCAGCTCGGCGCCGGCCATCATGGTCGGCTCCCAGTCGAAGACGACGCCGTCGTCCTCGCCGATGACCACCATGTCGCCCGGCTTGGCGCCTTGCTTGAACAGTTCATTTTCGACGCCGAGCTTGGCCAGGCGGTCGGCGAGGTAGCCGATCGCCTCCTCGTTGGTGAAGTCTGTCTGCTTGACCCAGCGCACGGGCTTGTCGCCCAGGACGCGGAAGAGCGGCTCGAGGTTCTTTTCCTCGCGGCGGATCGTGAAGCCGGTCTCGTTGACGGCGCGGGGGCGCAGCACGGGGGCGTGTACCTTCGGCGGGGTCGCGGCGACGGCGTCGCGGGCGGCCTGGACGATTTCGGCCATGGCGAAACCGAGCTGGCGGAGGCCTTCGTGGCTCGTCGCCGAGATTTCGAAGACCTTGTAGCCCCTGGATTCGAGCTCCGGGCGGACGAACTCGGCCATGTCCTTGCCGTCCGGCAGGTCAACCTTGTTCAGGGCCACGAGGCGGGGGCGGTGGTTCAGCGGAACGACCTCGCCGTCGGACCCGCTGTAGCTCATGTCCACAGCGTACTTCTCCAGCTCGGCCTCGATGATGGCGAGGTCGGAGAGCGGATCGCGGTCCGATTCGAGCGTGCCGCAGTCCAGCACGTGCACCAGGGCGGCGCACCGCTCGACGTGGCGGAGGAAGTGGTGGCCCAGGCCCTTGCCCTCGCTGGCGCCCTCGATCAGGCCGGGGACGTCGGCGATGGTGAAGCGGACTTCACCGGCCTGGACGACGCCGAGGTTGGGGATGAGGGTGGTGAAGGGATAGTCCGCGATCTTGGGCCGGGCGGCGGACATTGCGGCGATCAGGCTGGACTTGCCGGCCGAAGGGAAGCCGACGAGGGCGATGTCGGCGATGGACTTCAGTTCCAGGACAACGTCGCTGGATTCGCCTTCGATGCCGAGCAGCGCGAAGCCGGGCGCGCGGCGCTTCTGGGAGGACAGGGAGGCGTTGCCGAGGCCGCCGATGCCGCCGGCGGCGGCGATGTATTCGTCGCCTTCGGCCACGAGGTCGGCGATGACGTCGCCGGACTTGGACTTCACTACGGTGCCCACCGGCACCGGAAGGATCAGGGTTTCGCCGTTTTTGCCGCCGCGCCAGTCGCCCATGCCGGGGCCGCCGTTGGTGGCGTGCCGGTGGGGCGCGTGGTGGTAGTCGAGCAGGGTGGTGGTCTGGGGGTCAACGCGGAGGATGACGTCGCCGCCGTTGCCGCCGTTGCCGCCGTCGGGACCGCCGAGGGGCTTGAACTTCTCGCGGTGGACGGAGACACAGCCGTGACCGCCGGTACCGCCGGATACGTGCAGTACTACCCGGTCTACAAAGCTCGCCACGTGGATCTCCTCAGTGCTGTTCCCCGGCCCCCCAAAGGGGCCCAAGATGATTGTAATGCGGTTAAAACACCGGTGGAGCGGACCTAATGGCCCGCCCCACCGATTTAGAACTTATTGTTACTCTGCAGCTGCAGCAGCCACGATGTTCACAACGCGGCGACCACGGCGGGTGCCGAACTCGACAGCACCGGGGGTCAGGGCGAACAGGGTGTCGTCGCCGCCGCGGCCTACGCCGGCGCCCGGGTGGAAGTGGGTGCCGCGCTGGCGGACGATGATCTCGCCTGCGGAAACTACCTGGCCACCGAAGCGCTTGACGCCGAGGTACTGGGCGTTGGAGTCACGACCGTTGCGAGTGGAACTCGCGCCTTTTTTATGTGCCATTTGAAATGCCTGCCTTCAAAAATTCTGGGGAATCTGCTGGAACCTGAACAGTAACGAGGAGTTACTTGATACCGGTGATCTTGACCTTGGTCAGTTCCTGACGGTGGCCCTGACGCTTCTTGTAACCGGTCTTGTTCTTGAACTTCTGGATGACGATCTTCGGACCACGGAGGTCTTCGAGGATCTCAGCCGTAACCGTTACCTTGGCCAGGTCCGCAGCAGCAGACGTGACTTTGTCACCGTCCACCAGGAGCAGTGCGGGCAACTCAAAGGTGCTGCCGGCTCCACCGGGGACGCGGTTCAGGGTAACGAAGTCTCCAACGGAAACCTTCTCTTGGCGGCCGCCTGCGCGGACAATCGCGTACACCACTGGGGAACTCACTTCTCTCGACGTTTATTACTAGATTTGCGTGCGGAACCAGGGGCCAAATTGTTTGGACCGGCTCACGCTGTGCCTCAACGCCGGTGGATTCCCCGGGGGAACCCATGAGCTACCCCCGGAACAAATCCATTTGGAATTCCAAGTGGACTGTTCTCAGGGTCATAACCCAAGTGTTGGCGTAAGCACCGAAGATCTAGAATACGCTAATTTTGCCTTCGGCCGCAAATGAGGCTGGTTCCGGCGGGTAGTCCGTGATAGGCGCCACAGCGTCTTGATGCAAAGTCCCCGCCAATGTTCTTGGCCGGGATCTTGACCATCCTGAGCTGTGTTGCCGCAACGACTTCCGGAACCGTGCCCCACCATCGTACCGGTAGTCCGGACCAGCTCGCGTCAGGCGTACAGCCGCGGCGCGTCGAAGAAGTCCACTTCGTAGCGCGATGACTGCCGGAAGGCCAGGGCCATGGCCTCCCGCTCGCTCTCCGATGCCCGCCCGGCCGCCGTGTCCGTGTACGCGATGGCCTGCCGGGTCGCGGCGGCGAAGTCCTCGTCGGCGTAGGTCCGCAGCCAGCCGGCGTAGGGGTGCTCCCAGGGGGCGCCGCCGGCCAGGAACTCCCGGTGCAGCGTGGAACCGACCTCGGCGTAGAGCCAGAAGCAGGGCAGCGCCGCCGCCACGAGGACGCCATAGCTGCCGGAGACCGAGGCGGCCAGCAGGTGGTCCACATACGCTTTCGTGACCGGGCCCAGGGTGGAGGCCGTGGGGCGGGCGCTAAGCCAGGACCGGTGCAGCTCGGATTCGACTTCCAGGCAGGTCTGCGCCGAACGGGCCCAGAACAACTGCTCGGCCTCGGTGGGGGCAATCGCCGCGGCCCGGGCCAGGACCCGGGAGTAGCCGTTGAGGTAGATGGCGTCCTGGGCGAGGTAGTACGCGAACTCGTGTTCGGGCAAGGTGCCGTCGGCCAGTCCGCGGACGAAGTCGAGGGCGTAGATCGCCTCAAGATCGCCCGCGGCTCCTGCGCGCAGGGCTGCGGCGAACTCCCCCGCCGCAGGACCGTGCCCGGCCGGGCGGTGCTGGCCGCGCTGGCCGTCTTTGAGGGCCTGCCCGCCCTGGAGGTGCTGGAGGTGGTGGAAGTGGTGGACCGGGCCGTTGCCGGTGCCGACGTCCAGGGCCGAGGCTTCTCGGAGCGCGCCCAGCAGCCACGGTTTGACTTCGCGCAGCGCCGCTTCCCAGTCCCCCACCCGGGCCTGCACGGTGGCCATGGCCGAGGACAGGGAGCAGCCGGTGCCGTGGCTGTTGCGCGTCGCGATCCGCTCCCCCGGCACCACCACCGTTTCCTGGCCGAGCAGGCCGCCGGTGTTGACCAGCGCGTCCGGGCAGCCGTCCGCGGCGCCGTTGCCGGCTTCGGCGTCGTGGCCGGCGTCGTGGCCGTCGACGTCGTGGGCATGCCCGTCCCCCGGTCCGCCGCCCTGGAGGTGTCCGCCCTTAACCAGGACAGTGGTGCCGGTCAGGGCGGCCAGCCGCTTGCCCTGCGCCAGGGCCTCGGACCAGTCGGCCGCGACGGGCTCCTTGAGCAGGATGGCGAGTTCGGCGAGGTTGGGCGTGATGAGGTCCGCCAGCGGCAGGAGGCCCTGCAGGGCGGCCTCGGCGGATTCCTGCAGGAGCCGGTCCCCGCTGGTGGCGACCATCACCGGGTCCAGGACCACGACGGCGGGGCGCATCTTTTCCAGCCAGACGCGGACGGCGTCGATCACGGCGGCGTCACCGAGCATGCCGATCTTGACGGCGTCGATGCCGATGTCGTCGCTGATGGCGTCCAGCTGCGCCGTGAGGAACGCCGCCGGGGGAACGTGGACGGCACGCACGCCCTGGGTGTTCTGCGCTGTCAGGGCGGTGATGGCAGCCATGCCGTAGCCGCCGTTCGCCGCGATGCTCTTCAGATCGGCCTGGATTCCGGCCCCGCCGGAGGGATCGGAGCCGGCGATGGCCAGCACACGGGGAATGCGCGGCGGCGTCGGCAGAGACTCGCTGTGCAGAAAATTGGGCGGGAGGAACTCGGACGGATTCGGTCTCGCGGACAAGGCAGACATCCCTTCGCCGGTGCTAACCGGACAGGTTCAACGGGTCTGGATCTCAGCCGGCCCGATGCCCGGCACCCCGTGTCAGTGTTCCAGCCTAGCCGCTGCCACCCTGCGGACCCGTTAACGCACGAGCGGGCCCGGGCCCGGGCGGACGTATGTTACGTCTGCCCTGACCCGGACCCGCAGCCCGACCAGTCGAAATAATGACCGGACGGGGACGTGGTCAGTCGCGGAGGACTACAGCTCCGACGCCGGCACGCCGACGCCGAGGATGATCGGCTCGTTGCCGGCCGGGAGGGACGCAGGCCTGGCCGCAGCGGGAGCCTTGGCCTCGTGGACCGATCCGGCCGCGGCCGGCCGGGTTGCCTCGCGGTGCTCCACGGAGGTTTCGTTGGCTGCACCCTGGGCGCGGCTGGCACTCCGGTTGCGGCGTGCGCGGCGGCCGCGCAGCGTCGTGGTGTCAGCCGTGCGTGACGCCGGCGCCTCCGCAGCGCGGACGGCCGCCGGCGCCTCGGGCGCCGTGGCTTCCGGTGCGGCAACAGCCACTGCCTGACCGGCGGCCTGGCCGGCGGTCTGGTCCGGCTTGCCGGCCTCTGCTTCGCCCAGGTTTGCGAAAGCCTCGGTCAGCAGGTCCAGGGTCAGGGCCGGTGACGGCGCGTCCTCCGCGTGCTCGACGAAGGGCAGGGCCACCTGCTCGCCGCCAAACGTCAGCACCGTTGCGGGGCGGCCGGCTGCCTCGTCGGCGGCTGCGAGCTGCGTGACGGCGTCGACGGCGGCCTGGCGGGCCCCGGCGTCGCTGGCTGCGGCTGCTTCCCCGTCGTGCAGGTGCGCGGCGTGCGCTGCGGCAGCGATGTTGGCCAGCGCGGCCCGGGTGGCCTCGGCCTTGGCGTGGCGTTCGGCCTCGGTGGGTTCGGCGTGGACGGGCGCGGGTGCGGCCGGCGCGGTCTCTCCGCCCTGGCCTCCCCTGCCGCGGCGACGGCTCTTGCGTTCCGGTCGGGCAGCAGGCTGCGCCTCGGTGCGCGGCACATAGTGCTCCGCGGCGACCGTGTTGGCGCGGCGGTGCTCCACCGGCTCGTCGTGGGTGACGATGCCGCGGCCCGCACATGTTTCGCACTGTTCGCCGAAGACTTCCAGCAGCCCGGTGCCCATCCGCTTGCGGGTCATCTGCACGAGGCCCAGCGAGGTCACCTCGGCCACCTGGTGCTTGGTCCGGTCCCGGCCCAGGCACTCCACCATGCGGCGCAGCACGAGGTCGCGGTTGGATTCGAGCACCATGTCGATGAAGTCGATCACGATGATGCCGCCAATGTCGCGCAGGCGCAGCTGCCGGACGACTTCCTCGGCCGCTTCCAGGTTGTTCTTGGTGACGGTTTCCTCGAGGTTGCCGCCAGAGCCGGTGAATTTGCCGGTGTTGACGTCGACCACGGTCATGGCTTCGGTGCGGTCGATCACGAGCGAACCGCCCGAAGGCAGGAAGACCTTCCGGTCCAGGGCCTTGTGGATCTGCTCGTCGATGCGCCAGGCCGCGAAGATGTCCGTGTCCTTGGTCCACTTCTCGAGCCGGCCCACGAGGTCCGGTGCGACGTAGGTGACGTAGGCCTCGATGGTGTCCCAGGCTTCCTCGCCGGAGACGATCAGCTTGGAGAAGTCCTCGTTGAAGACGTCCCGGACCACCTTGATGGTCAGGTCAGGTTCGCCGTAGAGCAGCTCGGGGGCGAGGATCTTGGTGGACGTCGACTGGCTCTCGATGCCTTCCCACTGCGCGCGGAGGCGGTTGATGTCGTGCGTCAGCTCTTCCTCGGAAGCTCCCTCGGCCGCGGTGCGGACAATGACGCCCGCGTCCTCGGGCAGGCGGTCCTTGAGGATCCGCTTGAGGCGGTTGCGTTCGACGTCGGGCAGCTTGCGGGAGATGCCGGTCATGGAACCGCCGGGCACGTACACGAGGTACCGGCCGGGCAGTGAGATCTGGCTGGTGAGACGGGCGCCCTTGTGGCCGACCGGGTCCTTGGTGACCTGGACCAGCACGGAGTCGCCGGACTTCAGCGCGTTCTCGATGCGGCGCTGCTTGCCCTCGAGGTTGACGGACTCCCAGTTCACTTCACCGGCGTAGAGCACGGCGTTGCGGCCGCGGCCGATGTCCACGAAAGCGGCTTCCATGGAGGGCAGCACGTTCTGGACCTTGCCCAGGTAGACGTTGCCGATCAGGGAGTCCTGCTGGGTCTTGGACACGAAGTGCTCGGCCAGGACGCCGTCTTCAAGGACACCGATCTGAATTCTGTCGTCGCGCTGGCGGACGATCATCTGGCGGTCCACGGACTCGCGGCGGGCCAGGAACTCGGCCTCGGTGATGACGGTACGGCGGCGGCCGGTGTCGCGGGATTCGCGGCGGCGCTGCTTCTTGGCTTCCAGGCGGGTGGAGCCCTTGACGGATGTGACGCGGTTGTTCACCGGCGCCTCGGCCATGGCCCGCGGCGCACGGACGCGGGTCACCGTGTTGGGCGGATCGTCGCCTTCCCCGCCGGTCAGCTCCAGGTCCTGGTCTCCACGGCGACGGCGGCGGCGGCGGCGGGAGGTCACACCGTCTTCAAGGATTACCTCGGAGCCTTCGTCGCCCTCTTCTTCGGTGCCTTCCGACTCGGTGTCGGACTCGGCAGAGGTGCGGGTGCGGCCGCGCCGGCCGCGGCTGCGGCGCCGACGGCGGTTGCCGGCGTCCTCGTCCTCGTCGCCTTCCTCATCCTCGGGCTCAGCTGCTGCGGCGGCAACGGGGGCCGGACGCACCACAGTGCTCAGGTCCGGGGCCTGGAAGATGACGGAAGTGAGGGCACCCGGTTCCATGAACAGCGACGCGGCCGGGCTTTCCTCGGGGCGGGCTTCCGGCTCTTCAGGCTGGGCTGCGGCGGTTTCCGCGGTGGGTGCTTCCGCAGCGGCGGCTTCTTCGGCCGGGAGTACTGCCGCGGGTGCTTCTTCGGCCTTCGGGGCGGCCTTGGCACGGCTGGCACGGCGGCGGACCGGCTTCTCTGCAACCGTCTCTGCGGCCGATTCTGCGGCGGCAGCTGCGTCGGTGCCAGCTGCTGCGGGGGCCTCAGCCGCGGCAGGTGCGCCGGCTTCGGCGTCGCCGGCGAAGGCAGGCAACGGTTCCGGGGCTGCTACAGCTTTCCGGGTCCGGGTGCGCCGCGCGGGCGCCTTGGCCGCAGTCTCGGCTGCAGCAGTTTCAGATACAGCAGCTTCGGGTTCAACAGTGTCAGATCCGGCTGCTTCGACGTTGGCCGGCTTACGGCGGCCCCGGACGGGCTCATCTGAACCGGCCGCGTCGGCCAGGGCCGCGGCTTCGGCAACAGCCTCGGCCGCCTCCGCGGCGTTGACCCTGGCGGCGGGCGCCTTCCGGCGGGTCCGTACGGCCCTCTTCGGCGCTACCGGAGCCTCTGCTTCCGCAGTTCCCTGTGCTTCCCCGGTGACTACTAGTTCTTCATTTCCGGCTACTACCTGGTCATTATCCATATGTGGCGACACTCCTGCCCCTGATGCGCCGCCACATTCGGCGCCCCTTGGGGGCAAATATGCGTCAACACCCGCAGGCATTGACAGAAGTCAATTGAATACCCTCAGGTTCGCACCGGCAGTGGGGTGCGGCAGCCCTGGAGGGCCGGCGAGATTGTTTTGGAACCCGTTGACCTACACGCCACAACCAGGTGCCGTCCAATGGCATTGCGGGACAGCTGGAATCAGAGGATCCGCAGCTCCCTGCTCATCATTGGCGGTCTTGAAACAAAATCGCCGGACCGGAATCCGGATGTGGATCGGGTTCCAGCCACGATCATTGTCTCACAGGAGCCGTGAAAGCAGGGGCAGGCGGGACCGGAAGTGCAGCAGGTGCGGCCGGGCGCGGCCGGCGGGGCCGTTCTCCGGCGCTGCTCAGCCTCCGGCGTTACAATCGGGGCAAGAAGCACCCGGTCAAGACGACTAAAAAAGGACTCAATTTCCATGCCCAGCATCTCCAGCACTGCCGGCGACGCGACCGTGCACCAACCGGGTTCCGGCCCGGCCCCCACGGCGCGGCCCCTTCCCACGATGACCCGCGACCGCCCGTTCGCCTGGCTCCTGCTGATCACCGGCGTCATCGGCTGGCTCGCATCCGGGGCCCTGGTGCTGGAGAAACTGGAGGTCCTGAAGGACCCGAACCACGTCACGGTCTGCGACGTGAACCCGTGGATCTCCTGCGGCCAGGTCATGCAGACACCGCAGAGTTCCGTGTTCGGCTTCCCCAATATGTTCATCGGAATCGTCGCCTTCGCCGTGATCATCACCACGGCCATGGGTATCCTGGCCGGCGCCCGGTTTTCCCGGTGGTACTGGCTGGGGCAACAGGCGGGCGTGACGCTTGGCTTCGCGTTCGTGGTCTGGCTCTGGTCCCAGGCCCTGTACGCCATCCACATCCTCTGCCCGTTCTGCATGATCGTCTGGGCCGTGATGATCCCGCTGTTCGTCTGGGTGAGCGTCCGGAACATCTCCCACGGCGTGATTGCCCTGCCCGCCGGTCCCACCAAGGTGATCGGCGACTCCGGCTGGATCATAACGGCGCTGCTGTACGTCGCCGTCGTCGCGACGATCTTCTTCGCCTTCATCCAGGTTTTCATCGGTACCTCCGGCTACTAAACGCCCCAACCGCATCGAAGAGACTGTTAAGGCCAATGCTCGCGCCGGGCATTGGCCTTAACAGTCTCTTCGATGAGAGGCTCCGGGCCCATCTCGGGACTTATGGCACGACCCCGCGCGCGCAGGTTACATAAGGCTGGAGGAAGGAAGACCGGAGGCCTCTTGATGACTGTTCTTATTGCGTATGCAAGCGCTTTGGGGTCCACCCGCGAGATGGCACAACATATGGCATCCCGCATGGCGGGTGCACTGGGCGAGGTGGAGTGCCGGTCCGTGGAGGACGTAGGGGCCCTCTCCCGCTATGAGGCTGTCGTCGTCGGCAGCGCCGTCCACAACCAGGCCTGGCTGCCCCCGGCTTTGCTGTTCTTCAAACACCATGCCCGCGAGCTGGCCAGTCGGCCCGTGTGGGCCTTCAGTGTAGGGATGGCGGATGCGCTGCCTAAGCCCATTCGCCGGCGCGGCGCGGCAATGCAACAGGAACGTCTGGCAGAAGTCCTGATCAAAGAAGTTCCGCTTCGAGGCCACAAACTCTTCTCCGGCGTCTACCAGGCCGGCCAGATGCCGGCACCGCTCCGGGTGTTGTTCAGGCTCACCGGCGGCCGATTTGGGGATTTGCGGGACTGGGCGGCAGTCGACGAATGGACGGATCAGATTACGGCCCAACTCGCTAAACCTGCTTCGTCCACGTCTTCAGGCAGCATCACAGGCTAATGCCATCGAGACTGCGCATCCCGGCCGCGGCGCCCGGCGCGGTGGTGCGTGCACGGGAGGACCCATGACCGTTGTGAGCATTCACGCCGAACGAGGGGACATGCCTGCCTACGCGGCGACGCCGGCCGGTGCCGGTCCGTGGCCCGGCGTCGTCGTCATCCATGACGCACTCGGCCTGAGCCGTGACACCAGAGACCAGGCCGACTGGCTGGCCGGCGAGGGGTTCCTCGCCGTGGCACCTGACCTGTTTTACTGGGGCAGCAGGGCGGCCTGCTTGTGGTCCCTCATCCGCGGCTGGCGGCCCCTCGGCGACCTGGACCTCACCCGCGCGTGGCTGGCCGGACGGGACGGCTGCACCGGCCGGATCGGCGTGATCGGCTTCTGTATGGGCGGCGGGTTCGCCCTCATGCTGGCCCCGGACCATGACTTCGCCGCGGCAAGCGTCAACTACGGCGGACTCGATGACGGGACTGCCCGCGCACTGCCCCGGGCCTGCCCCATCGTTGGCAGCTACGGCGCCAGGGACCGCTGGCCCGGAGTGCGCAAGGTCCCGGCGCGTCTGGAGCCGCTGCTCGCCGACGCCGGGATAGACCATGACATCAAGGTCTATCCCGACGCCGGTCACGGCTTCCTCAACAGGCATGGCCCGTCGGAGCTCACATTCGGGGACAAGGTGCTCGTGAAGCTGGTTGCGGCCGGTTACCACGAGCCCTCCGCCGAGGACGCGCGCCTGCGCATCCTCGGCTTCTTCCGGGAACACCTGACCAATGAAGGGGAAGCGCGATGATGCACCCTGCACCGAGGGGAGCCCTGCTGGCAGCGGGCGCTGTGGCCGGTTTCACTGCCGGCTACCTGGCACTCGTGCGGCCACGCCTGCTTCGCTGGGGCGCGACCGCTGACGAAGTGCGGGGACCTTACCCGGGCGCGGGGTTGATTCCGGGCAGCACCCGAGGGGCGACCATGGCGGTGACCATCGATGCGCCCCCTTCGCACGTGTGGCCCTGGCTGGTGCAGATGGGAACGGATCGCGCCGGCTGGTACAGCTGGGACCGTCTCGACAACTTCGGGCGCCGCAGCACAGAGAGCATCCATCCCGAGTGGCAGGAGATCGCCGCTGGTGACCGACTGGCGGCGAAGCCCGACGGCAGCGAGTGGTGGGCGGTCGCGGCGCTTGAACCCGAGCGGTTCCTGGGCCTGCGTATGTCGATCGATCTCCGGGGGCGTCCCTTCGACCCGGCACGAACCCGGCCACGCTATTACACCGACTCGCTCTGGGGATTCGAGCTGCGGGAGTCCGCGGGTGAGCGCACCCGGCTGGTAGTCAGCGGGTACTGGTCGCTACAGCCGCAATGGCTGCAACCCATCCTGAGCATCACCATGCTGGAGCCCGCGCATTGGGTCATGCAGACCCGCCAGTTCTCGAATCTAGTGCGCCTCGCCAGCCGCTGAGAGGTCCCCGCGGCCCGGGGCGGGCCGCGAAGCCCCAACCGCCGCGAGGGGACAGTTAAGGCCAATGTCCGGTACGAACATTGGCCTTAACTTTCCCCTCGGTGGGGGTGTCCCGAAATTCGGGCTAGAACCAGATCTTGATCTCGCGCTCGGCGGATTCCGCCGAATCCGAGCCGTGGACCAGGTTCTGCTGGACCTTCAGGCCCCAGTCGCGGCCGAAGTCGCCGCGGATGGTGCCGGGCGCCGCCGTCGTCGGGTCCGTGGTACCGGCGAGAGTGCGGAAGCCCTCGATCACGCGGTGGCCCTCGAAGATCGCGGCGACCACGGGGCCGCTGAGCATGAACTCAACCAGCGGCTCGTAGAACGGCTTGCCGACGTGCTCCTCGTAGTGCTGCTCCAGCAGTTCGCGGCTCGCGTCGACTTTCTTGAGCTCGGCCAGGGTGTAGCCCTTGGCTTCGATCCGGCTCAGGATGGCGCCGGACAGGTTGCGGGCGACTCCGTCGGGCTTGATCAGGACGAGGGTGCGCTCAATGCTCACAGCTGCTCCAATGTGTTGGGGTGGGATTTGGGTCAAGTCTACGGGGTTCGGGCCAGGTGCCCGGGATGGACTTTCAGGCGCTGTTTCAGGCGCTGTTTCCCGGCGCGGGGCCCTGGCGGTGGGCGGCATCCCAGTCGGCCTGCTCGCGCTCCCGCTGGGCAGCTTCCCGGTCAATCCGGATGCCGGTCCGGATCCCGTACCACCACGCGACGGCGAAGAGCGCGCCGACGAGGTACATGGCCGGTTCCACGATGCCGCCCATGATCAGCACGAGCTGCAGGACCCAGCCCAGAGCCACTCCCCACGGCTTCGAGAGGACAGCGCAGGTGAAGACGAAGACCAGGCACAGGCCGATCCCGACCGAGAAGACCAGGGCCGCAGGGTATTCGTTCCGGTGCAGTCCAAAGACGGCCAGTGTCCCGAAGAGCACCACGAATGCTTCCAGCAGCAGGACCGTGGAGGCAAACATGACCTTCGTGGAACGTCGTTTCTTGGGCATGCCCGGGCGCCATTCACGTTGGGCTTTGGTGAGTTTCGCCATCGCTTACGCGTCCGCCTTTCCGAGCAGGATCCGGGCGTCCGCGACGAGCGTGATGGAACCGGTCACGAGGACCCCGCCGGCGGGCTCGTCGTCGGCTTCGGCCCGTTCCACGGCCCATTCGAGGGCGTCATCGAGCTTCCCGGCGACGTGGATGTTCTCCTCGCCGAAGCCCAGGTCAACCGCGATTTCGGCCAGGTCCTCGGCCGGGACGGCCCGGGGCGAGTTGGACTGGGTGAAGCAGTATTCGGTGGCGAGGCCGCCGAGGGATTCCTTGAGCTGGCGCAGGATCTCCTCGGCGTCCTTTTCCCGCAGGACTCCCACCACCACCACGAGCTTGGTGAAGTTGAAGGCCTCGTGGATGGCCTCGGCGGATACCCGGATGCCCTCCGGGTTGTGGGCGGCGTCCACGATGATGGTCGGCGCGGTGCGGACCACCTCAAGCCGTCCCGGGGAGGTAACGGAGGCGAAGGCCTCCTGCAGGATCGCGGCGTCGATCGCCTTTTCCCCGCCAAAGAACGCTTCCAGCGCGGCTATGGCGACGGCGGCGTTCTCGGCCTGGTGCGCGCCGTGCAGCGGCACCAGCAGGTCCTCGTAGCGTCCGGCGATGCCCTGGATGGTGACCATCTGGCCGCCGACCGCGACGGTGCGGGATTCGACGCCGAACTCCACGCCCTCGAAGCGGAACGGCACGTTGACTTCCTTGGCCTTCTCCAGCAGGACCTGGGCCGCGTCGACCGGCTGCGCCGCGCTGATGAGGAAGCTGCCGGGCTTGATGATGCCGGCCTTCTCGTAGGCGATGTCCCCGGTGGTGTCGCCCAGCAGATCGGTGTGGTCCAGGGAGATCGGGGTGACGACGGCCACCTGGCCGTCGCCGACGTTCGTGGCGTCGGTGATGCCGCCCAGGCCCACTTCGATCACGGCGACGTTGACCGGCTGATCGGCGAAGACCGCGAAGCCCAGGATCGTCAGGCACTCGAAGTAGGTCAGCCGGGGCTCGCCCGCCGCCTCGAGTTCGCCGTCCACGATCTGCAGGTAGGGCCGGATCTCGTCCCAGATCCGGACGAACGTCTCATCCGGCACCGGGGCGCCGTCGATGCTGATCCGCTCGGTGACCTTGGACAGGTGCGGGCTCGTGTAGCGGCCGGTGCTCAGGCCGTGGGCGCGCAACCCGGCCTCGATCATCCGGGCCGTGGAGGTCTTGCCGTTGGTGCCGGTGACGTGGATGATCGGGAACGCCTTGTTCGGCTCCCCCAGGATTTCCATGGCCCGGTGCAGCGGGGCGAGCCGCGGCTCCATTTTGTTTTCCGGCGCCCGGCCCAGCAGCTCGGCGTAGACGCTTTCAACGGAGAATTCGTCGGTCATGGTTTAGGCTCCAACTTTCTTGGCAACGCTGACCTGTGGGTCCTTGATGTCGGCCGCCAGGGTTTCCAGCTCGACGGTCAGGGTTTCAGTCTTGACCAGCTCCGCGTTGGCCAGCAGCGCCTCGACGACGTCCTGCTTCGCCGTGACGGACGTGCTGATCCGGTCGCTGACATTGAGTCCGGCGTCCTTGCGGGCCTGCTGGATGGCGCGGACCATGTCACGGGCCATGCCCTCGGCTTCCAGCTCCGGGGTGACCTCGGTGTTGAGCACCACGAACCCGCCGCCGGGCAGGACCGCCGCTGCGCGGGATCCTTCGCCTTCCGCGGCCTCGGCCACGACGGTTTCCAGGGTGTACTCCTGCGGTTCGAGGTCGAGGCCGCCGGCGGTGACCACCCCGGCGTCGCTGACCGACCAGTCGCCGGACTTGGATCCCTTGATGGCCTGCTGGACGTTCTTGCCCAGGCGCGGGCCGGCGGCCCGGGCATTGACCACGAGCTTCTGCTCGATGCCGAACTCCTCCGGGGAGGCGTTCTCGGCGTCCAGCAGGCGGACCGAGCGCAGGTTCAGTTCATCGGCGACGACGCCGGCGAAGCCGCCCAGCGCGTCCGCGCCCGGTGCCACGACCGTGAGTTCCTGCAGCGGCAGGCGCACGCGCAGGTTCGCGGCCTTGCGCAGCGAGGAGCCGGTGGAGCAGATCTGCTGCACCCGGTCCATCGCCTCGACCAGGCCCGGGTTGGCCGGGAACAGTCCGGCATCCGGCCAGTCGGCCAGGTGCACGGAACGCCCGCCGGTGAGGCCACGCCAGATCTCCTCGGAGATCAGCGGCAGCAGGGAGGCGGCCACGCGGGTGACGGTCTCCAGCGCGGTGTAGAGCGCGTCGAAGGCGTCCACACTCTCGTCGAAGAAGCGCTGGCGGCTGCGGCGGACGTACCAGTTCGTGAGCATGTCCAGGTAGCTGCGCAGCTCGTCGCAGGCGCCGGAGATGTCGTAGCTGTCCAGCTGGGCGGTCATGTTCCGGACCAGGTCCCCGGTGTTGGCCATGAGGTACTGGTCCAGGGTGTCGGCGTAGCCGTCGTAGCGGAGCTTGGCGTCGTAGCCCTTCGCTTGTCCTGCTGCAGCGTTAGCGGCGTTCGTGTACAGCGTGAAGAAGCTGTACACGTTCCACAGCGGCAGGATGACCTGGCGGACGCCGTCGCGGATCCCCTGCTCGGTGACCACGAGGTTGCCGCCGCGCAGGATCGGGCTGGACATCAGGAACCAGCGCATGGCGTCGGAGCCGTCGCGGTCCAGGACCTCGGAGACGTCCGGGTAGTTGCGCAGGCTCTTGGACATCTTCTGCCCGTCCGAACCCAGCACGATGCCGTGGCTGATGACGTTCCGGAAGGCCGGACGGTCGAACAGCGCGGTGGAAAGGATGTGCAGCATGTAGAACCAGCCGCGGGTCTGGCCGATGTACTCGACGATGAAGTCCGCCGGGTTGTGCGTGTCGAACCATTCCTCATTCTGGAACGGGTAGTGGACCTGGCCGTAGGGCATGGATCCGGAGTCGAACCAGACGTCGAGGACGTCCTCGACGCGGCGCATCACGGACTGGCCCTCTTCCGGGGTGCGCGGGTCATCCGGATTCGGGCGGGTGAGCTCGTCAATGAACGGCCGGTGCAGGTCCACCTGGCCGGCCTTGTTCAGCGGCAGGCGGCCGAAGTCGGCCTCGATCTCGGCCAGGGAGCCGTAGACGTCGGTGCGCGGATAGTCCGGGTCGGTGGACTGCCAGACGGGGATGGGGCTGCCCCAGTAGCGGTTGCGGCTGATGGACCAGTCGCGGGCGTTGGCTAGCCACTTGCCGAACTGGCCGTCCTTGACGTTGCCCGGGATCCAGTTGATGTCCTGGTTGAGCTCGGACATGCGGTCCTTGAACTTGGTGACCTCGACGTACCAGGAGGACACGGCGCGGTAGATCAGCGGGTTGCGGCAGCGCCAGCAGTGCGGGTAGCTGTGCTCGTAGCTGGCCTGGCGGACCAGGCGGCCCTGGGCGCGGAGCACCTGGGTGATGGGCTTGTTGGCCTCGAACACCTGCAGCCCGGCGATTTCGGCGAGGTCGCCGTGGCCGAACAGCGGCAGGAACTTTGCGCCTTCGTCGACCGAGAGGACCACGGGGATGCCGGCCTCTTCACAGATCTTCTGGTCGTCTTCGCCGTAGGCGGGGGCCTGGTGGACGATGCCGGTGCCGTCGGTGGTGGTGACGTAATCGGCCACGAGGAAGCGCCAGGCGTTCTCGGTGCCGTACTTTTCGGCGTCGTGGAAATAGTCCCAAAGCGGCTCATAGCTCAAGCCGTTTAGCTCGGCGCCGGTGTGGCGGGAGGTGATGGCGGCCTCCGCGGCGGCGGCGCCCTCGGCCCCGTCGCCGTAGCCGAGGTCCTTGGCGTAGGCGGCCAGGAGGTCAGCGGCGAGCAGGAAGCTGCCGGTGACTGGCGCGTCGGCCGCGGCGGCCTTGATCCCGTGCGGGCCAGCCGGCAGGACCACGTAGCTGATGTCGGGCCCGACGGCGAGCGCCAGGTTGGTGGGCAGCGTCCAGGGTGTGGTGGTCCAGGCAAGTGCCTGTACCCCGGCGAGCTGCCTGGACAGCTCCGAGTCCCCTGCCGTGATGGGGAACGTGACCGTGACGGTCTGGTCCTGGCGGTTCTTGTAGACGTCGTCGTCCATGCGCAGCTCATGGTTGGACAGCGGCGTCTCGTCCTTCCAGCAGTACGGCAGGACGCGGTAGCCGTTGTAGGTCAGGCCCTTTTCGTGCAGCTGCTTGAAGGCCCAGAGCACGGACTCCATGTACTCGACGTTCAGCGTCTTGTAGTCGTTTTCGAAGTCCACCCAGCGCGCCTGGCGGGTGACGTAGCTCTTCCATTCGTCGGCGTACTTCATGACGGAGGCGCGGCAGGCGTCGTTGAACTTGTCGATGCCCATGGCCTCGATCTGGGTTTTGTCCGTCATGCCCAGCTGCTTCATGGCTTCCAGCTCGGCGGGCAGGCCGTGGGTGTCCCAGCCGAAGCGGCGCTCCACGCGGCGGCCGCGCTGGGTCTGGTAGCGGCCCACGAGGTCTTTGGCGTAGCCGGTCAGGAGGTGGCCGTAGTGCGGCAGGCCGTTGGCGAAGGGCGGGCCGTCGTAGAAGACGAACTCGTTGGACCCGTCCTGACCAGCATCCCGCTGGTCGATGCTCGCCTGGAAGGTGCCGTCCTGGTCCCAGTATTTGAGGATGCGCTCTTCGATCTCCGGGAACTTCACGGAGGCGGATACGCCGGAGGTGTTGGACGCAGAAGTGTTGGAAGTTGCGTTTGACGCAGAGGTGGTGGAGCCGGCGCCTGAGGCGGAGGCCTTGGGGTAATAAGTCATCTCGACATCCTGGGTTGAGCTGGTGAACACATGCATTCAGGATGCGAGGACGGCCCTGTTGTCTTCCGACACTACGGACCGCGGTACCACCTCACTTACCGCCACCGGTCCGCTCCCCTTCGCGAAGGGTCGTGCACCGGCGTCGGCCGCTCATTACTGCTGTGACGGGCTTACCCGTCCGGTTCTACTGGCCCGCGCGCGCACCGTGGCGATTAAGTCTCCACCTCACGCGAGGGCGTTCTTCCGGAAGCTCACCGGTGATAGCCGGGTCAAAGCTGCTACGTCGATGGTACCGGAGAAAATAGTGCGTTTCACTGCCCCGCTGCAGCGACGTTCAGTGCCACTGCGTTTCCCGGTGCGGCAAACTCCGCTGACAGGGGGCGACGCCGGCGGTCCGACTGCATAGACTCATGCCATGACCGTCCCCCGGCCGCCCCGGGCCTACCCGTGAAGCGCCGCAGCGCCAGCCGCCGGTGGCACGTGTCCTCTGCCCTTTGCGCCGCGCCCGTTGCCGTGGTGTCCGTGTTCCGGGCGGTCCCGGCGCCGTGGCCTGCCCCGGTGGTCCAGCTCGTGGCCTTCACGCCCTGGTTCGTGCTTCCCGCGGGCGCGGCCTTCCTGCTGGGGCTGCGGGCGCGCCGTCCCTGGCTTGCCCTCCCGGCCGGCGCCCTCCTGGCCTTGCAGCTGCTCTGGCTGTTCCCGCCGGACCAGGTGGCGGACCGGCTTCTGGCCCGGCAGACGGATCCCTTGCAGGGAAGAGAAGAGTCCATCGGACAGGGCACGGGACAGCGGCCGTCGGCCGAACTGAAGGTCATGACCCTCAACGCCTGGAAGGGCCAGGCGGACGCCGCGGAAGTTGTCCGGCTGGTGCGCGAAAACGGCGTCGGGCTCCTTGCCGTCCAGGAACTCTCCCCGGCCCTGGAGAGACGGCTGGATGCGGAGGGACTGGGCGCGCTGCTTCCGCACCGGATCAGCCGCTCGAGGGACAGCGCGGGCGGCGGCGCCGTGTACTCCGCCCGCCCGATCATTCCGGTGGACTCCGTGGACGGTTCCGCCTTCCACATGCCCACGGTGCAACTGGAGCTCGACGCCGGCGGCCGGCTGGCCCCCCTCGCCGTGACCAACGTGCACACCAAGGCGCCCGTGTGGGGCCGGGCCGGGCAGTGGCGGAGCGAATTGGCCGCCCTGGGCCGCCTTGCCGCCCGTCCCGGCAACATGCTGCTGCTGGGCGACTTCAACGCCACCCTCGACCACGCCGAGTTCCGGCAGATCCTTCAGGGCCCTGACGGCACCGGGCCCGGCGGCCCCCTCATCGACGCCGGCGCCGCGGCCCTGGCGCGGCTGGTTCCGACCTGGCCGATGGCCGGGCCCCCGCTGCCGGGCGTGGTGATCGACCACATCGTGACCGGCCCGCAGGTGGGCAGCAGCGGCTATGCCGTGCTGCCGGTGGCCGGGTCGGACCACGCGGCGGTCCTGGCCACATTGTCCGTCCCCGCAGCGGACTAGCTGCGCGGCAGTTTCATGCCGGACTCGGCCATCACGTCCCGGAGCCGCTCCGGGTAATCCGTGATCAGCCCGTCCACTCCGGCACCGATGAGCGCCCGCATGGTGGGCTTGTCATCAACGGTCCACGGAATGACCTGCATGCCTGCCGCGTGGGCACGGCTGACCATGTCGGCGGTGACGTAGGGAACATAGCCCGGATCCGTCACGGCGCCGTCCTGCGGCGTGCCGTGCACGGGAGAGATGGCGTCGAAGCCCAGGGAGGAGGCTGCGGCGACGAGGTCACCGCCGAAGTCATCGGCGTCGATGCCGCCCAGCCACGGCGACTTGCCGGGCTGGCCTGCCTGGAGGAAGTCCTTGTTGGTCAGCGCCACGGTGCGGATCTGGGGATCCTGCTGCTGGACCAGGCGCAATGAGCCCCAGTCGAAACTCTCGATTGAGACCCGGCTCTGCATGTGGGCGGTCCTGATTTCGCGGAGCGCGACGTCGACGAACTGCTCCCGCGGGGCCGTTTCCTGCGGCGTCCCTGCCTCGACCTTGGTTTCGATGTTGAACTTCACCTGGCTGGCGCGGTGGGAGTCCGCCAGGGCGAAGACCTCGGCCAGCGTGGGCATCTTGGCGCCCGGCGAGGCCGCCTGGCCCGGGAACTGGGGCAGCGTGAGGGTGCCGCAGTCCAGGCTGCGGACCTGCGCGAACGTCAGGTCCTTGATGTATTTGCCCACGTAGGGGAACTGTGGGTCGTTCGGCGTGACAGGAGCCGTGTCCAGGCACTTCTGGCCGCTGATCTTGCGGTCGTGGGTGATGACCTCGTGGCCGTCCTTGGTGATCTGGAGGTCCAGTTCGAGGGTGGAGACGCCGGTCTCGATCCCCTTGGCGAAGGAAGCCAGGGTTGACTCGACAGTCAAGCCGATGCCGCCGCGATGGGCCTCGAGGTCAAAGTGGCTGCCCTGGCCGTTGGGGTTCGTGTCGGCCGCGTGAGCCTCGGCCGCGTTTGCCTGGCCAGCGTTTGCCTGGGCAGCGTTTGCCTGGGCGGCGGCGGTGAGGAGCAGGGCTGCGCTGAGTATGGCAGCGCCGAGCTTCGTCGGGGTTCGCATGGGAAAGTTCTCCACTCTGGTGGTGTGCAGTTGCATGCGCCACCTTGCCCAACCCCGGCCAACTCCGGACCAGCGCAGCCTGACCTGCGCCCCACGCCACGGTGAACGTCCGGTGTCGCCGCCGGACGTCCCGGCCCTTGGCCCCGCCCTTGGCCCCGCTCCTGGGCCGCCCTACGGGTTCTTGCGGATCAGCTTGTAGTTGGCCGCCTGCGCCACCGGGCGGATCACGATCTGGTCCAGGTTGATGTGGTGCGGCGCGACGACGGCGTAGCGGACCACGTCGGCGACGTCCTCGGCGGTCAGTGGCTTCTCGACTCCCTGGTACACCTTGGCCGCCGCGTCCTGGTCGCCGAGGCGGTTCAGGGCGAATTCCTCGGTCTGCACCAGCCCGGGGGCCACCTCTATCACGCGGAGGTTGTGCTCAGCCTCTTCGAGCCGCAGGGCGCCGGTCAAGGCGTGCTGGGCGAACTTGGCCGCGTTGTAGCCGCCGCCGCCCTCATAGGCCGAGAGCCCTGCGGTGGAGGTCAGGTTCAGCACGGTGCCCTCGCCGCAGGCACGCAGCATGGGCAGGAACGCGCGGATCAGCTTCATGCTGCCGAGCACGTTGACCTGGAACATCCATTCCCAGTCCTCGGTCTTGGCCCCGGCAACCTTGTCGGCGCCGCGGGCACCACCGGCGATGTTGATCAGCGTGTCGATGCCGCCGGCGCGGGTCACCTCATCGAGCAGCCGGGCCACATCGGCGTCGTCGGTCACATCGGCGGGAAGGGCGACGGCGCCGGTTTCGGCGGCGAGCGCTTCGAGCCGGTCGGCACGGCGGGCGACGGCGAACACGGTCCAGCCTTCCTTGCGGAGCGCACGCACGGTGGCCTCGCCGATTCCGGTGCTGGCGCCGGTGACTACTGCTGCTTTGGCTCCTGCTGCAGTGAATTCTTGTGTGTTGTTGTCGATTCCCTCAGTCATGGGACCACAGTAACGGCAATGCCGGGCTCATTTCCTGCTGTTGCTGCCCCGCTCGAGGAACTCCTGCAGCACCCGGGCATGGTTGGTCTCCGGGTCCCGGGCGCCGTAGAGCAGCGTCACTTTCCCGTGCTCCGCCGCGAGGTCCCGGAGTGTCTGCACGGCCGGGTTGCCCTCGAGCTCGGCTTCGTAGGCCGCCCGGAAGTCCGCGAACCGTTCCTGCATGTGCCCGAATTCCTTGCGCAGCGGCGGGGAGGGCGCCACGTCCTTGAGCCAGAGTTCCAATTGGGCCCGTTCCTTGCTGACTCCGCGCGGCCAGAGCCGGTCCACCAGGACCCGGCAGCCGTCGTCGTCGGCAGGGTCGTCATAGATGCGCTTGATCGCGAAGTTTCCGGCAGACGTCTCCATACCGCTGGACACTATTCCAGTGTTTTGCCCTCGCATAGTGCGGTTTACTGCAGCGGACTGTAGCGATTGGGTGAAACGGACTGTAAGGAACTGCAACAATTGACCCATGGCTGAAGACAATCAGGGTACAGACACGCCCACCACCGCCCCCATCAACGTTCCGGACAAGCCCGCCCTGGAGGGGCTGGAAGAAGCGCTCACGCAGCGCTGGCTTGACGAAGGGACCTACAAGTTCAACCCGGGCACCACCCGGGAGCAGGTCTACTCGATCGACACTCCCCCGCCCACGGCGTCGGGATCCCTCCACGTCGGACACATGTTTTCCTACACCCAGACCGACGTCCTGGCGCGCTACCAGCGTATGACCGGCAAGAACGTCTTCTACCCCATGGGATGGGACGACAACGGCCTGCCCACCGAGCGCCGCGTGCAGAACTACTACGGCGTGCGCTGCGATCCCGCGATCGCCTACGACGCCGTCTACCGTCCCCCGGCCGAGCCCGCTAAGAACCAGCGCGACTTCGACGTCATCTCCCGCAAGAACTTCATCGAGCTGTGCGAGGAGCTCGCGGTCGAGGACGAGAAGGTCTTCGAGCACCTCTTCCAGACCCTGGGCCTGTCCGTGGACTGGGACCTGACCTACCGGACGATCGATGACAAGTCCCGCGCCATCTCCCAGCGGGCCTTCCTGGCCAACCTGGCAGCAGGCGACGCGTACATGGCCGAGGCCCCCACCCTGTGGGATGTCACGTTCCGCACCGCCGTGGCCCAGGCCGAGCTTGAGGACCGTGAGGTCGCTGGCGCCTACTACCGCTACCCCTTCTTCACCGAAGACGGCGAAAAGATCTTCATCGAGACCACCCGCCCCGAGCTGCTGGCCGCCTGCGCCGCGCTCGTGGCGAACCCCGACGACGAGCGCTACAAGCCGCTGTTCGGCAAGAAGGTCACTTCTCCCCTGTTCGGTGTCGAGGTAGAGGTCAAGGCCCACCCGCTGGCCAAGGCGGACAAGGGCTCCGGCGTCGCCATGGTCTGCACCTTCGGCGACCTCACCGACGTCACCTGGTGGCGCGAGCTGCAGCTGCCCACCCGCGCGATCGTGGGCCGCGACGGCCGCATCATCGGCGAGACCCCGGAGTGGATCACCACCGAAGAAGGCCGCGCCAACTTCGCGGCCATCTCCGGCAAGACGGTGTTCAGCGCCAAGGAGTCCGTGGTGGAGCTCCTGGCCGCCGCGGAGCTGCTCGACGGCGAGCCCAAGAAGATCATGCACCCGGTGAACTTCTTCGAGAAGGGGGACAAGCCGCTCGAGGTCGTTACCTCGCGCCAGTGGTACATCCGCAATGGCGGCCGCGACGAGGACCGGCGCGAACAACTGATCGGCCGCGGCAACGAGATCGAGTTCCACCCGGCGTTCATGCGCTCCCGCTACGAGAACTGGATTTCGGGGCTCAACGGCGACTGGCTCGTGTCCCGCCAGCGCTTCTTCGGTGTGCCGGTGCCGGTCTGGTACCCCCTGGATGCCGACGGCAACCCCGAGTACGACGCGCCGATCGTCCCGTCGGACGCGCAGCTGCCCGTGGACACCGCGGCGGATGCGGCCCCCGGCTACGAGGAAGCCCAGCGCGACGTGCCGGGCGGCTTCACCGGCGACGCGGACGTCCTCGACACCTGGGCCACGTCCTCCCTGACCCCCCAGATTGTGGGCGGCTGGAGCACCGACGAGGCGCTCTTCGCCAAGGTCTACCCCTTCGACGTGCGCCCGCAGGGCCATGACATCATCCGGACCTGGCTGTTCTCCTCCGCCGTCCGCGCCGACGCGCTGCAGAAGACCGCACCGTGGAAGCATGCGGCCATCTCCGGCTGGATCCTGGACCCGGACCGGAAGAAGATGTCCAAGTCCAAGGGCAACGTCATTGTGCCCACGGATGTGCTGGAGGAGTACGGCTCCGACGCGGTGCGCTACTGGGCTGCCTCGGCCAAGCTCGGCGCGGACACCGCCTACGAGATCGCGCAGATGAAGATCGGCCGCCGCTTGGCCATCAAGCTGCTCAACGCCTCCAAGTTCGTCCTGAACCTGGGCGCCACCGAGGACTCGGTCGTCTCCGGCGACCTGTCCGTGCTGAGCAACCCGCTGGACCGGGCCGTCCTGGCCCAGCTCGCCGACGTCGTCGGGCAGGCGACCAAGGCATTCGAGGGCTACGACTACGCCCGGGCGCTGCAGATCACCGAGAGCTTCTTCTGGAACTTCACCGACGACTACGTGGAGCTCATCAAGGACCGTGCCTACGGTGCCGCCGGCGAGGAGCAGCAGGCATCCGTGCTGGCCGCCCTCGCGACGAGCCTGGACACCCTCCTGCGGCTCTTCGCGCCGTTCCTGCCGTTCGCCACGGAGGAAGTCTGGAGCTGGTGGCGCACCGGTTCCGTGCACCGCGCCCAGTGGCCCTCCGCCATCGCGGTCGACGGCGACACGACCCTCCTGGCCACGGTGGGCACCGCGCTCAGCGGCATCCGCAAGGCCAAGTCCGAGGCAAAGGTCAAGCAGCGCACCGAGGTGCTGTCCGCGACGATCACGGCCTCGGAATCCCTCACGACCCAGCTCAAGGCCGGCCTCGCCGACCTCAAGGCTGCGGCCAACGCCCGTGAACTGGCGCTTGTCGCCGGCGAGGGTGAACTGGCCGTCAGCGACGTCGTGCTGGCACCGGCCGAGCCGCCCGTCCAGGCGTAGTCTCCGGCGGAAACAACACGAAGGGGCCCTCGGTCCGGTTCAGAGAAGCAATTCTGATCCGGCGGGGCCCCTTCGGCGTCGCGGGGAGGCTCAGACCGCGAAGGACGTCTCGAAGTGCGTCAGCACCGGCGGGGCGGCCAGGAGTTCTGCCAGCCCGCTCGCGCCGTCGCCTGCGCGCCAGGCGCGATAGGCGGCGTCGTGTTCCATCGATACCCACTGTTCGACCACGAGAAAATGCGCCGGATCCTCGCTGTCGACCAGCACGTCGACCCCGAGGCAGCCGTCAAAGGCGCGCGTATCGGAGAGAATATCGCGGAGCACCGCGGGCGCCGTGGGCAGGGCTTCGGCTTTGACGTTCAAGTCGAGATGGGCTGTAACGGGCATGGCGCTCCAATGTTCGCAGGTGGGGACAGGGCAAAACCGGGTACAACCGGGCGGGTTGCCCGGAGATCACGGCACGGTGACCGCTGCCCCGTCATTGGAAGCAACAGCCGGGCCGCCGGGCTTGTTCCTTCGGCCCGGAACCCGGGGCAGCACAAGCAAGTCCTATCGCTGAGGCGTGAGGTCACCCGGCACGGGTGAGGCGCCGCACCTCACCGGGGGCACAGAATGAAGGTGCAGCGGTCCGTCGGATCGCCTCGAACCCCAAGAAGAAGCGGAGGTCATACGCATGACTGAGACACTCGATGAACTGGGGCCGGTCGACTGGATCGTCGTTGAATTCCCCGGACCCGATTTCGGCAAGGGCCAGATCGCCCCGTTCCTGGAGGACCTGGTCCAGCGTGACCTCGTCAGGGTGCTCGACATGGTGTTCCTGAGGAAGATGGAGGACGGCACACTCGAGACGGCGGAGATCTCCGACCTCGACCCGAGCGAGCTCGGCGAGGTGCGCACGGCCGAGGCCGACCTGGCCATGGTGCTCTCTGAACAGGACGTCATGGACCTGGCCGAGACGATCGCGCCCGGCCACTCCGCCGCGGTGCTCGTCTGGGAAAACCTCTGGGCGGCCCCATTCGGCACGGCAGTCCGCAAGGCCGGCGGCCAACTCGTGGCCAGCGGCCGGATCCCGACCCAGGCCGTCATCGCCGCCTTCCAGGCCGACGCTGAAGACCAGTCCCCTGAAGAAGCGATAGAAGGAGCCTGACATGCCACTGGCAGCACGACGCAGACGCAGGACCGCCGCCGCCGTCGGCGGGGCCGTTGTCGTCGCCCACGGGATCAACCGTCGCGGCGACCGGCGCGAAGACCGCCGTGACGACCGCGGCGACCGCCGGGAAGACCGCCGCGACTAACACCACGGAGCCAGTCCCCTGGCACCCTCAGGTGCGCATGACCCGCCCCGGGTCGTGCGCACCTGCACAATGCCCACTCTGCACCCGGGGAAGCGCCCTTGGACGGCGTTATTGGGCCCACTGTTTTTGGGCAAGGTGTTTTTGGGCAAAGGGGAAGCCCCATCAGCGTTTAGCGGTTGGTGGGGCTTCGACTTTTCGATTGTCACGTGACGTCTTAGACAATCTGGCGGGATCCTTAGACTTTCAGGTCTTCCTACCTCGTCACTGGTAGCCATCATCTGACTTTGCCGAAGGCTGCGTCGGATGAGTGTCACAACTACAACAGAGTAGTTCTGCCGGGGCTCCCGGGAGGCCGGGCAGCGGCCCGGCCTGTTCAGGCCTAGTTAAAGACCGGGCTTTCGGTACGGCTGCGCTTGATTTCGAAGAAGTACGGGAAGGATGCCAGGGTCACCGTGGCGTCCCAGATCTGTCCTGCTTCCTCGCCGCGCGGGATGCGCGTCAGAACCGGGCCGAAGAAGGCCGTGCCGTTGAAGGCGACGACGGGTGTGCCCACGTCCTGACCCACCAGCGAGATGCCTTCCTCGTGGCTGGCGCGCAGCTTTGCATCGAATTCGTCGCTCTGGCCCGCGGCCGCAAGCTCGGCCGGCAGTCCGGCCTCGGCCAGCGACTTGGCGATGACCTCGTCAATGTCCTTGATGCCTTCGTTGTGGATCTTGGTGCCCATGGAGTCATAGAGCGCCTTGATGAATTCGGCACCGTGCTGTTCAGCGGCGGCGGTGATGACGCGGACCGGAGCCCACGCCATCTTCATGAACTCGCGGTACTGCTCGGGCAGTTCCTCGCGGCCCTCATTGAGCACGGCGAGGCTCATGACATGCCACTCGGTCTTGATGTCGCGGACTTCTTCGACTTCGCCGATCCAGCGGGAGGTGACCCAGGCGAAGGGGCACATCGGGTCAAACCAGAAGTCGGCTTTGTTGGTCATGGTTTCAGACACAGGTGTTCTCCTTAGGGAAGTCTGCGGGGAAAGCGCCGGGGCGGATCACGCACACGGCGTGCTAAGGATTACAGCGACCTTGGCCGCGATAATATTCCGGATCAGGCGGACTTGCGCCGTTTGACCTCGTCGTGGGCGATCATCGTGGGCGTTGCCTTCTTGGTCACGACCTCTTCGGTGATCACGACGCTGGCGACGTCGTCGCGGCTGGGGAGGTCGAACATGACCGGAAGCAGGACTTCCTCCATGATGGCGCGCAGCCCCCGGGCCCCGGTGCCGCGCTCCAGCGCCTGGTCGGCAATGGTGTTGAGGGCCTCGTCCTCGAAGATGAGCTCGACGCCGTCGAGCTGGAACATCTTCTGGTACTGCTTGACAAGGGCATTCTTCGGCGTCGAGAGAATCTGGATGAGCGCGGCGCGGTCCAGGTTGGAGACGGTGGTGATGACGGGCAACCGGCCGATGAACTCAGGGATCAGCCCGAACTTGAGCAGGTCTTCCGGCATGACCTCGCCGTAGGAATCCGTGGTGTTCTTGACCTCGTTGAGCGGGGCGCCGAAGCCGATGCCCTTGCGCCCGGACCGCGAACCGATGATGTCCTCGAGCCCCGCGAAGGCGCCGGCCACGATGAAGAGCACGTTGGTGGTGTCAATCTGGATGAATTCCTGGTGCGGGTGCTTGCGTCCGCCCTGCGGCGGGACCGAGGCCACCGTGCCTTCGAGGATTTTCAGGAGCGCCTGCTGCACGCCCTCCCCCGAGACGTCCCGGGTGATGGACGGATTTTCGCTCTTGCGTGAGATCTTGTCGATCTCATCGATGTAGATGATGCCCTGCTCGGCCTTTTTGACGTCATAGTCGGCGGCCTGGATAAGTTTGAGGAGGATGTTCTCAACGTCCTCACCGACGTAGCCGGCCTCGGTCAGGGCCGTGGCGTCGGCGACGGCAAACGGAACGTTGAGGCGGCGGGCGAGGGTTTGGGCCAGATAGGTCTTGCCGCAGCCGGTGGGTCCGATCAGCAGGATGTTGGACTTGGCGATCTCGACGTCGTCGTGGTGCACGCCGTCGGCGAGGCTGCCGCTCTTCGGCGCGTGGCCGGCCTGGATCCGCTTGTAGTGGTTGTACACCGCGACGGCGAGCGAACGCTTGGCGGGTTCCTGGCCAATCACGTATTCCTGCAGGAAATCAAAGATTTCGCGGGGCTTGGGCAACTCGAAACTGCCCAGGTCAGCTACTTCCGCGAGTTCCTCTTCGATGATCTCGTTGCAGAGTTCGATGCACTCGTCGCAGATGTAGACGCCGGGCCCGGCAATGAGCTTGCGGACCTGCTTCTGGCTCTTTCCGCAGAAAGAACACTTCAGCAGATCTGTGCTCTCGCCAATCCGAGCCATGTGTGAACCCCTTTAGTAGCTTGCTGCTGGCTGTGACATGTTCCACTCTAGGTCACTTTGGGCCCGTTGGGTGGAAAGCGGACGCCGGTGCGGCCAAGTAAAAATGCCGCACCGGCGCCGCGGATTGCTGATTAGCGCGCGATTGCCTGGGGCTTGATCTTGCGGGAATCGAGGACCTGGTCAATGAGGCCGTACTGCATGGCCTCGGCGGCCGTGAGGATCTTGTCCCGCTCGATGTCGTTGTTGACCTGCTCAGGCGTTCGGCCGGAGTGCTTGGCCAGCGTGTCCTCGAGCCAGGAGCGCATGCGCATGACCTCGGCGGCCTGGATCTCGAGGTCCGAGGCCTGCCCGCCCTGTCCGCCGGACAGCGAGGGCTGGTGGATCAGTACGCGGGCGTTCGGCAACGCGAGGCGCTTGCCCGGCGTGCCGGCCGCGAGCAGCACGGCGGCGGCGCTGGCCGCCTGGCCGAGGCAGACGGTCTGGATCTCGGGCCGGATGTACGTCATGGTGTCGTAGATCGCGGTCATGGCGGTGAAGGAACCGCCAGGCGAGTTGATGTAGAGCGTGATGTCGCGGTCCGGGTCGGTGGACTCGAGCACCAGCAGCTGGGCCATGACGTCATCGGCCGAGGCGTCGTCGACCTGGACGCCGAGGAAGATGATGCGGTCCTCGAACAGCTTGGTGTACGGGTCCTGGCGCTTGAAGCCGTAGGGGGTGCGCTCTTCGAACTGGGGCAGCACGTAACGGCTGCTCGGCAGGTTGCCGGCAGTCGAACCGAAGTTGTAGTTCATGTTCATTGCTCCTGAATTCATTGCTGTCTACCTGCCGGTCAGTTCTCGGTGGCTGTCGCAGCGCCGCCGCTGTTTCCGGAGCCGTTGGCGTTGGTTCCGCCGCCGCCTGCCACGGATCCGGCGTGTGCGGCGATCTTGTCGAAGAAGCCGTATTCGAGGGCTTCCGGGGCCGTGAACCACTTGTCGCGGTCGTTGTCCTTGAGGATGGTGTCCACACTCTGGCCGGTCTGGTCGGCGGTCAGCTCGGCCATGACCTTCTTCATGTGCAGGATCAGCTCGGCCTGGATCTTGATGTCAGACGCCGTGCCGCCGATGCCGCCGGAGGGCTGGTGCATGAGGATGCGGGCGTTGGGGGTGGCGTAGCGCTTGCCCTTGGTGCCGGAGGAGAGCAGGAACTGGCCCATGGACGCGGCGAGGCCGGTGGCAACCGTAACAACATCGTTCGGGATGAACTGCATGGTGTCGTAGATGGCCATGCCGGCGGTGACGGAGCCGCCGGGTGAGTTGATGTAAAGGTAGATGTCCCTTTCAGGATTCTCCGCCGAGAGCAGCAGCAGCTGGGAGCAGATCGCGTTGGCGTTATCGTCGCGGACCTCGGAGCCGAGCCAGATGATGCGCTCTTTCAGCAGGCGGTTGTAAATGTAGTTATCCTGGGCTGCCGGATCGACCGTGGCCATCCGGGGTGCCCCTGCTTGCTGTGACATATGTACTTACCTCTCGCTGGCGACGGTGACGCCACTGGACGACATCACTGAACTTTCCTACAGCGACACTAACCGTTTTCACGCCCGCTTTGTTCGCTGGTGCCGGGCTGTTCGCTGACGGCGCACGATTGCCGGGACCCCGCGCGCCGGGTCCCGGATGCGGGCCCGTCCCGGCTCCCGGACAGAGCGTGCCGGCCGGGCATGACTGCAGGCGGGGGCTGGGGGGCCCGACTGTTCTACGTCTCAGTGACTACTAGAACTTCACTGCTGCGGGGTCATCGCTCGGCGTGGCCTCGGTGCTGGCTTCTGCCGAAGCTGCTTCGTCCTCAACGGTCTCGGCGGCCGGGGCGGCTTCGTCGCCGGGGCGGACGAAGTCGCTCAGGTCAACCTTGTTGCCCTCGGAGTCGGTGACCTCGGCCTGGCCCAGCACGACGGCCAGTGCCTTGCGGCGGCGGACCTCGGAAACCATCATGGGCACCTGGCCGCTCTGATCGATGATCTGGGCGAACTGGTTCGGGTCCATGCCGTACTGGCTGGCGGTGGTGACGATGTAGTCGATCAGCTCGTTCTGGCTGACGTTGACTTCTTCCTTCTCCGCGATGGCGTCGAGGATGATCTCGTTCTGGAAGGCGCGCTCGGTGTTGGCCTTGACCTCGGCGCGGTGCTCCTCGGTGTCGTGCTCGCCTTCACCGTGGGCGTTTTCGGCGTTGAAGTGCTGCTCGAGCTGCTCTTCGACGATCGACGCCGGGACGGGCACCTCGACGAGCTCAACGAGCTTGTCCAGGACCTTGTCGCGGGCCTCGACGCCCTGGTCAACAACCTTGGACTCAGCAGCCTGCTTGGCCAGGTCCTCACGGAGTTCGGCCAGGGTGTCGAATTCGCTGGCGAGCTGGGCGAAGTCGTCGTCGGCGACGGGGAGCTCGCGCTCCTTGACGGCCTTGACGGTGACCTTGACCTGAGCGGACTCGCCGGCGTGCTCGCCGCCGACCAGCGTGGTGTCAAAGATGGCGTCTTCGTCGGCGCTGAGGCCGGCGACGGCCTCGTCGAGGCCTTCGAGCATGGTGCCGGCGCCGACCTGATAGGACAGGCCGGAAGCGGAGTCAACATCGGCGCCGTCGATCGAGGCTGCGATGTCGATCGTCAGGAAGTCGCCATCGGCGGCCGGGCGGTCCACAGACTTCAGCGTGCCGAAGCGGCCGCGGAGCTCGTCCAGGGCCTTGTCGACGTCGGCGTCCGAGGACTCGGCGGCGGCGACCTCAACCTTGATGCCTGCGTAATCGGGCAGTTCGATCTCGGGGCGGATGTCAACCTCGGCGTGGAACTTGAGCTCGCCGTCGGTGGCGGACGGGTCCGGAACCTCGGTGATCTCGACCTCGGGACGGCTCAGGGGGCGGATGCCGGTTTCCTGCACGGCGGCCTGGTACCAGCCGTTGAGGCCTTCGTTGATGGCCGTCTCCAGGACGTAGCCGCGGCCAACGCGCTGGTCAATGAGCTTGGAGGGGACCTTGCCCTTGCGGAAACCGGGGACCTGGATCTGCGAAGCAACAGTCTTGTATGCCTCTGCGATGCTGGGCTTCAATTCCTCAAAGGGGACCTCAACATTGAGCTTGACCCGCGTGGGGGTGAGGTTCTCGACAGCGCTCTTCACAGTCTAAGTACTCCTGGTGTGGGGGGTATGGGGTTCTGCATTGCCACGTGCTGGCAGTGCTTGCAGAGTCGGGGTGACAGGATTTGAACCTGCGACTTCCTGCTCCCAAAGCAGGCGCTCTAGCCAAGCTGAGCTACACCCCGTAAGTGCACAGAACAGTCTACGGTCATACTGTGCCGATTTGCACATTTGACACCGGGGCCTGGAATTGGGTTTAGTTGTATCCGGCTTGAACAGCCGCCCGGAAGTTTTGCTGGAGTTCCAGTGAAATCCCCGGGGACGTAGCTTAATGGTAAAGCCTCAGTCTTCCAAACTGATTACGCGGGTTCGATTCCCGTCGTCCCCTCAGAAATATGACGAAAAAAGCCCCTCTCCGGAGGGGCTTTTTTCGTTCCCCTCCCGGCCCCGGTGGCCGGAGCGCCGGAACTTGGAAGGGCAGGCGTGGAAGGGCAGGCGTACCGGCTCAGGCCTGCTGGCAGGCCGGGCACCAATAGAGCTTCCTGGCGCCGAGCTCGGTCAGCGCCACCGGCGTTCCACAGTCCCTGCAGCCGAGTCCGTGCCGCCGGTACACGAAGTGGGCCTCTTCCGGGGCCGGCAGGACGCCGCGGGATACGCCGGCTCCGGCCCCGTTCCAGTACTGCGGCGGCGTCGTGATGATCCGGCCGTCCCGGACGCCGTCGGTCATCATGGCCGCGGTGTCGTCCCAGAGCCGGCGGGCCGCGTCCGGTGTCAGTTCCGCGCCGGGCAGCCAGGGGTTGAGCCGCTGCCTGAACAGGAGTTCGGCCCGGTAGACGTTCCCGACGCCGGCAATCACCTTCTGGTCCATCAGCAGGGCCGCCAGCGGTGTGCGTTTGGCCGCTACGGTGGCGCTGAAAGCGTCCCGGTCGCCGGGAAGGTTCCGCAACGGGTCCGGGCCGAGCCGCGCCAGTACGGCCGCCGCTTCCGTGTCCGTGATCGCCTCGCACGTGGTCGCGCCACGGAGATCAGCCCAGCCGTGCGCGCCGGCGAGCCGGACGCGGACGGCACCGACCGGCGCGGGCGGGCCCTCATATGAGGCCGGCCCGGCCGCCTCAGCGTCGTCGTAGACTTCCCGCTCCCCCACCTTCCGGGGCGCGCCGATGCTGGACGCGCCGCGGAAGGCGGCGTCGCCGCCGAAATCCCAGGCGCCATAGAGGCCCAGGTGGACGTGCAGGAGAAGCCCGTGCCCGAACTCCAGGAAGAGGTGCTTCCCGTGCGCCACGGAACTGACGAGGGTGTGGCCGTCCAGCAGCGCAGCGCCCTGGGCAAACCGGCCCTGCGGACTGGAGACCGCGAGCCGCTCCCCCGCGAAGACGTCCCCGAACTGGCGGGCCAGCCGGTGGACGGAATGCCCCTCCGGCACTAGTCGATGACCTCGCCGGTGCGCTCGTACGTGGCGATCTTGCCGATCCGGCGGACGTGGCGCTCATCGTTGCTGAAAGGTTCGGCCAGGAACGCCTCGATGATTTCCGTGGCCTCGTCGACGCTGTGCTGGCGGCCGCCGACGGCGACGACGTTGGCGTCGTTGTGCTCACGTGCCAGCTGGGCGGTGGACAGGTTCCAGGCCAGCGCGGCCCGGACGCCCTTGACCTTGTTGGCGGCGATCTGCTCGCCATTGCCCGAGCCGCCGAGGACGATGCCGAGGGCGTGGGTTCCGGCTTCCTGGTCCGCGACGACGGCGAGGGCGGCGTTGATGCAGAACGACGGGTAGTCATCCAGGGCGTCGTAGACCTTCGGTCCGTGGTCCACCACCTCGTAGCCCTTGGCGCTGAGGAGGCTGACCAGGTGGGCGCTGAGCTCCATTCCGGCGTGGTCGGTGGCAATGTGCACGCGGGGCAGGTCAGAAATGGTCACGGCTGTTCCGTTCGGTTGCGGCGCCGGGCGGCGGCCGGGGCGGTTGGGGTCTGGTCCAAGCGTACTAGGCCAAGCCTCCCGGGACCGTGCTGCAGCCGGCCGGACCCCTCACTGGACGGTCGTGTTACACGGGCCCGGCAGGCCCTCGTACTCCACCGTCTTGCCCCACCGTCCTACTCCACCGGGGACCGACGCCGCGGACCGACACCGGGGCCCGACACTGAGGACCGACACCGCCGCGTTACACGGCGGGGGTCCCGCCGTTCCGCCGGGCCCTGTCCGCCACCCGGGACAGCGTTTGGGCAATATTGTCCGCCGCGGTGGCGCTGCCGCCGCTCACCGCCAGCCGGCGCCCGTCCGAACGGTCGATGACCACCGCGGGGCCGCTGCTGACCAGCATCGCGGTGGTGTTGCCATGGGTCCGGTAGCCCCACCCGCCATAGTCCGCCGCCGTGACATCCCTGGGCGTCGCGGCGTCGATGGCCGCGGCCGGAACCTCCATCACCCGGACGAAGCCTGCCGCGAAGACGTGCAGCCCGCCGCGGTCAACCCGGATCCGGGCCACCAGGAACGCCGCGGCCACCAGGGCCGCCGCCACCAGGAGGACAGACAGCCACGGCACGGCAATGGTCAGGAGGGCGGCCGGCAAAATCGTTGCGATGCCTAGCATGACGAAGATTGAGCTGCGGGCGTGGACCCAGAGGCTGACCCGGTCCCTGGCCAAATCCGGATCCTGTTCGCGCTCAAGGGCCTGCCTGACGGCGACGTCGTCATCGACGGACCAGCGCTCGTCGGCCTTGAAGACAAAACCCATCACGATGCCCAGGCCGAGGGCCGCGCCGCTGCCGAGGGCCAGGACCGAGGCGTCCACATGGGATCCCCGCGCATCGGGCAGGCCCAGCTGGCCCACGAGCACGGCGGCAAGGACTGTGGTGACGAAGAGGCTCATGGACAGGCCGGCGCCCATCATGATGCGGCGCATCATCGCGGGGCGCGACAGCGGCACGGCCTGCAGCAGCACGGCCCAGCCGATCACCACGATCAGCGAGGCTCCGGCTCCCGCGACTGTCACGAACGGCGCGAAGTCGGCGGCACCGGCGGCGGTCCAGCGGACGGCCAGCGGCTCGGGCAGATCCGGGCGTACCAGAAGCGCACACAGCACGAATCCTGCCGCCAGCATCAGGGGGAAACCGATGGCAAAGCGCAGCGCTCTGGCATCGACGGAGTCACGGATCTTTCCCATGCTCCAACGCTACCGCGGACGCACCTTGATGGATCTGGGGACATGCGCGCAGGTCAGCAGGTGGGCGGGAAGCAATTGTGGGATCAGGCACGCAGTCCGGCGCCCGGACCTCGCCACGACCAAGAAGAGATCGCCGGGGCAACGTCAACGTGGCCACCCCAACCGCAGCCATCTGACACGAATGGCCGCTAAGGGCAGGCGGTTTCTAGGGGTGTTGCAACGACCGTTAGAACCCGCCGCATCGGCTGAGCGGCCATTCGTGGCAAATCGTTGACTGGGCACAAAGGCCTAGGGGCCGGTTGTGACCGGGCTAACTTGCCAAGGGCCGCTAACGTGAAAGAATAATTTCACAGTAACGTCGGCGACCGCGGCCGCGGCCGGCCGGCAGTATCCATCTTCTTCTGGAGGCCCCTTTGCCCGGTATGAATCTGACCCGCGCCGAAGCCCGCGAGCGCGCCGCCCTGATCGACGTTGACTCCTACGAGGTCAGCCTGGACCTGACCCGCGGCGAGAAGGTCTTCGGCTCCACCACGGCCGTGAAGTTCCGGGCCAAGCCGGGCTCGTCGACCTTCATCGACGCCGTCACCCACGCCGTGCACAGCGTGAGCCTCAACGGCCGCGAACTGGATCCGGCCGAGGTCTCCGACGGCGTCCGGATCCAGCTCCCGGACCTCGCGGCCGAGAACGACCTGCTTGTGGTCGCCGACGCCCCGTACATGAACACCGGTGAAGGCCTGCACCGCTTCGTGGATCCGGTGGACAGCGAGGTCTACCTGTACACCCAGTTCGAGGTCCCGGATTCGCGGCGCATGTTCGCCGTCTTCGAACAGCCCGACCTGAAGGCCAGCTTCACGTTCACCGTCACCGCCCCCTCGCACTGGGATGTCGTGTCCAACTCCCCCACCCCGGTGCCGGTGGAGACCATCCCCGGCGCGGACGGGGGCGCCCGCTCTGTCTGGGAGTTCACGCCGACACCGCGGCTGTCCTCCTATGTCACCGCGCTGATCGCCGGGCCGTACCAGTCGGTGCGCAGCGAGGTCACGTCGGCGGCGGGCAAGGTCACCCCGCTGGGCATCTTCACCCGCAAGTCGCTCATGCAGTACCTCGATGCGGACAACATCTTCGAGCTCACCCGGCAGGGCTTCGAGTTCTTCGAGGCCCAGTTCGGCTGCCCGTACCCGTTCGAGAAGTACGACCAGCTCTTCGTGCCGGAGTTCAACGCCGGCGCCATGGAGAACGCCGGGGCCGTCACCATCCTGGAAGGCTACGTCTTCCGCGGCAAGGTCACCGACGCCCAGGTGGAACGCCGCGCCATCACCGTGCTGCACGAGCTCGCGCACATGTGGTTCGGCGACCTCGTCACCATGCGCTGGTGGAACGACCTCTGGCTCAACGAGTCCTTCGCCGAATACATGTCCCACCTGGCCGCCGTCGAGAACACCGAGTTCGGCCACGCCTGGACCACGTTCGCGTCCGTGGAGAAGTCCTGGGCCTACCGGCAGGACCAGCTGCCCACCACGCACCCGATCTTCGCCGAGATCAATGACCTCCAGGACGTCGAGGTGAACTTCGACGGGATCACCTACGCCAAGGGCGCCTCGGTGCTGCGCCAGCTCGTCGCCTGGGTGGGACCGGAGCAATTCATGTCCGGGGTGCGGGAGTACTTCAGCAAGCACGCCTGGCAGAACACCGAGCTCAGCGACCTCATGGCCGAACTCGAGAAGGCCAGCGGCCGCGACCTGGAACGGTGGGGGCAGCTCTGGCTGGAGACCGCCGGCGTGAACACCCTGACACCGGAAATCTCGGCGTCCGCGGACGGCACCATCGAGTCCTTCGCCATCGTGCAGTCGGCGATCGAGAGCGAACCGACCCTGCGCCCGCACCGCCTCGCCGTCGGCTTCTACAACCTCAACGGCGCCGGCAAGCTGGAGCGGGTGCACCGCGAGGAGCTCGACGTCGACGGCGAGCGCACCGAAGTTCCGGCCCTGGCCGGCGTGGCCCAGCCGGACCTGATCCTGCTCAACGACGACGACCTCGCCTATGCCAAGGTCCGCCTGGATCCGAAGTCCCTCGCCACCGCAACGGCGCACCTGAAGGACTTCAGCCAGAGCCTCCCCCGCACGCTCGTGTGGGGCTCGGCCTGGGATGCGGCGCGCGACGGCGAGTCCCCGGCCCGCGGGTACGTGGAGCTGATCCTCGCCAACATTGCCGAGGAATCCGATTCCTCCGTGATCCTGGTCCAGCTCCGGCAGCTGGCCACCACCCTGACCTTCTACGTGGCCGAGGAGCACCAGGAGGCCACCGCCGTGGCCGCGGCCGACAAGCTCTGGGAGCTCGCCTCGGCGGTGCCGGCCGGCTCGGACGCCCAGCTGCAGTTCGTGAAGTCCTACGCCCTGCTGGCCCGCAGCGCCGGGCAGCTGGACACGGTCTCCGGGCTGCTGGACGGCTCACTCACCCTCGACGGGCTGAGCGTGGACCAGGACCTGCGGTGGGAGCTGCTGGCTTCCCTCGTGGCAGGCGGCCGCGCCGGGCAGGAGCGGATCGACGAGGAACTGGAGCACGACAACACCTCCAACGGCCAGAACGCGGCGGCCCTGGCCAAGGCCGCCATCCCCACCCCGGAGGCCAAGGCCGCGGCCTGGGAATCGATTGTGGTCAAGGGCGACCTGTCCAACGCCCTGCAGGGCTCCGCGGTGACCGGCTTTACCCGGGTCCTGGACACGTCCCTGCTCGAGCCGTACGCCGAGAAGTACTTCGAGGCCGTCCCGGGCATCATGGCAAGCCGCACCCACGCGCTGGCCTCGCAGATCGTCGTCGGGCTCTACCCGGCCCAGCTGACCACGCAGGCCACGGTGGACCGCACGGATGAGTTCCTGGCCTCGCTGCCGGAGGGCAGTGCGGCGCTGCGCCGGATGATGCTGGAGAACCGCGACGGCGTTGCCCGCGCCCTGCGCGCCCGCCAGGCCGACGTCGGCTAACGACCTAGGCACCGGACCCCCGGCAAGCCTGGAACCCCGGCACCGCCCCTGTGCGGCGCCGGGGTTCTGTCGTTCTAGGCTGGAGTCATGAGCCTTGACGAACATCACTATGCGCTGACCGTCCGCTGGACCGGGAACCGCGGGGCCGGGACGTCCTCGTACCGCGGTTACTCACGGGACCACGACGTCGAGATCCCCGGGCTGCCGGTGCTGCGCGGCTCGGCCGATCCGACCTTCCACGGGGACCGGGAGCGCTACAACCCCGAACAGCTGCTGCTGGCCGCGCTCTCGCAGTGCCACATGCTCTCCTTCCTGCACGTGGCCGTGAAGCACGGCGTTGTGGTGACGGCCTACGAGGACCGGGCCGAGGGCCTGATGCGGACCAACCGGGACGGCAGCGGGCAGTTCGAATCCGTCACGCTGAGGCCCCGGGTGACGGTGGCGGAAGCGGCGGCACCGGATGTCCTCGAGGAACTCCACGTGGAGGCCAACAAGGTCTGTTTCATCGCCCGCAGCGTCAACTTCCCGGTGCTGCACGAGCCGACGGCTGTGGTGGAGGCCAGGCCGACTGAATAGTTTTCAGGCGGCGCCGTCAGCCGGGCCGGCCGAGGACTCTGCCCGGTACTCGGACACCAGCCGGCGCTCCGTCTCCGGGCTCATGCCGGCCTTGCGTTCACGGCCGAGTCCGCGGCGGCGTTCATCCGCCAGGGTGTCCCGCAGCGTGTCCATCCAGGGCCGGAGCCGGAGCCCTGCTGCCCGGGCAGCGTCGTTGCTGCGGGTCGCGAAGCCCTCGTGGCCTGGCGGCAGCCACAGCGGCAGCGAGTCCGGGCCGGCCCAGTGGTTTGCACCGTGCGACGCCAGCCAGCCCTCGGGGGCGACAACCACCTCGGAGTCGGCGTCGGCGAGCTGGCGGGCTTCCTCCAGATAGGCGGCAAAGGGCACCGGCTCACCGGTGGCGTTCAGCGCCCCCGTGGTTCCGTTCTTGGCGGCGGTGAGGATCCAGGCGGCGAGGTCGCGGACGTCGATGATCTGGGTGGCGTCGGCGGGAATGTCCGGGACCAGGACGGGATCGTTGTCCCGGGCGAACCGGGCCGGCCAGTACCCGTAGCGGTCGGAGCCGTCCCCGGGTCCGCCGATCAGGCCGGCGCGGCAGAGGTGCGCCTTGCCCCCTGCCAGTTCCCGGGTCAGGTGCTCGATCGCGGACTTGGCCTCGCCGTAGTTATCCATGGTCAGCTCCGTGCCCGGAGCCAGCGGCGGGAGCACCAGGGCGTCTTCTGCCTCGCCGGCCACTGAGTGGTCCGCGTAGACCGAGCAGCTGGAGATGAAGGTCCAGTGCCGGGCCGAGCCGGCCAGCGTCTCGAGGGCCTCCCGTGCCTGCTCAGGGTCCCGCGAGACGTCGACGACGGCGTCCCACCCGCCGCTGCCGGCGGCCCCTTCGTACGCGGCCTTCCCCTGCGCGCGGTCCGCACGCAGCCAGGTGGTGCCGTCGGGCGCCGCGGCGGCGGTACCGCGGGCCAGGCACGTGACGTCGTGCCCGGCGGCGAGGGCGTGCCGGGCTATTTCAGCTGACAGGAAGACGGTGCCGCCAAGGACCAGGATGCGCATGGGGCCACGCTACGGCGCTAATGTTGAAGTAGACCAGAGCGTTATGCGCCCGGCGAACGCCAGCCGCCTTTCCGGACGCCCAGCCCTGCTGCCGGCCGGCAGCAGGGCTGCAGTAAACAAGGAGTTTTCCCTCACCGATGATCAGCCTGACCACCATCGAACCAATCACCGCACCGGACATCTCGGCTGTCAACCTGCCAGGTGGCCTCATCAGCCTGGGCATCGGCGTCGCCGTGTGGCTGGTGGCATCCTTCGTGATCACCGGTATCACTAAACGGGTCGCGGCGGGCAGCACACTCTTCAAGAAGTCGCACTTCCGCTGGGTGGCTCCGGCGTTCCGCGCCCTGGACCACGAACGCCGCGTCCAGCGGGCAGAGACAATCGGCGCACTGCTCCGCAGCGTGGTCGGCGTCCTGATTGCCGTCCTCACCATCGTGTACGTGCTCAAGTACCTGAACGTGGACGTGGCTCCCATCCTGACGAGCGTCGGGATCCTCGGTGTGGCGATCGGCTTCGGTGCCCAGCAGTTGATCCGCGACTTCCTCGCCGGCATCTTCATTACCTTCGAGGACCAGTACGGCATTGGCGACATCATCGAGACTTCCGAGGTGGTGGGCACGGTCGAGGCCATGAACCTGCGGATCACCCGGGTCCGGGCCGACGACGGCACCATCTGGTACCTGCGCAACGGCGAAATCCTGCGTGTGGGCAACCGCTCCCAGGGCACGTACATTCCGCCCGAGACGTCCCCGGCGGCCGAGGCCGACAGTGCACCCCAGCAGAAGGCCGGAGAATAGTGAAATGACGATTCCCAGCGCCAGCGAACCCAGCCAGCCCAGGCAGCTGCTGCAGAACGATCCGTTCAGCCAGCCCGGCTACACGGACAACTTCTATGACGCCGTGGGCGGCCACCAGACTTTTGTGAAGCTCATCGACGTCTTCTACGACGGCGTCGCAACTGATCCGCTGTTGCGCGCCATGTACCCGGAAGAGGACCTTGGCCCGGCCAAGCGCCGCTTCCTGATGTTCCTGGAACAGTACTGGGGCGGGCCGACGACGTACGGCGAGGAGCGCGGGCATCCGCGGCTGCGGATGCGCCACATGCCGTTCCGGGTGACACCGGAGGCCAAGGAACGCTGGCTGTTCCACATGCGTGCCGCGGTGGATGCCCTGGAACTGCCGCCGCTGTATGAGGGAACGCTCTGGGACTACATGGAGCGGGCAGCCCTGTCCATGGTGAACAGCCCGTCGGAGGGCTGAGCGCGGAGGGCGCCGGCGCCGGAGCTTCCTAGAGCCCGGTGCCGGTCCGGACCAGCACGTGGCCGCGGGTGCCGCTGAGCCGGAACCAGCGCCCGGCCCGGTAGAGCCGTTGCTCGCTCTCTGCCAGGAAGCCCAGGGTGAGCGCGGCGAACGCGGCCCCGGCCGGCAGGCCGCCGGCGTCGGGCAGTTCCCGGCCCCAGACCGTTGCCCTCGCGTTGTTGACGATCAACGCACCGGGCTTGTCCGGAATGATCGCGGCGATCTCCCTGATCCCGGCCTCCGCTGCGGTCCGCAGGGCGGTGTCCTGGACGGTGCCGAGCAGTTCCCAGCCGGCCCGCGGCGCGCCGATCCCGGCCCACGACTCGCTGACGGTCACCGGCGGGACGGGAAGTTCGACGTCGTGCTCCCCCGCCCGTGCCAGGCGGTCCAGCACGGCGGACAGCGGCACTGTCACGTCAGTGTCCGCCGGCTGCGCCAGCGCCATGGTCCGCAGGCCCAGGATGGTGGGGGTGGATTCGCCCAGGAGCCGGGGCCGCAGGACGCAGACGTAGGCGGCCAGGACGGGGCCAGCGGCCTGGAGCCTGATGGCGCCGTCGTCAATGGACTTGGCGCGCGTCGCGAAGGTGCGCAGGTCGTCGAGGTCGCGGGGATCGGTGAACTGCAGGGGCTGGGTTAGGACATCAGACACACTACTGACTCTACCGGCTGCGCTTCTTTGGAGCGGCGCTGGACGCCGTCTAGAGTCAGACCATGACTGAAGCCGAAGCCGGACTGCTGGGGCTCCCGACCCAGGACCCCACCTCCTCGCTCATCCAACTTCTCAACCTCGGCGAGCTTGAGGGCGCCCGGACGGACGAGGACATCTTCATGGGTCCCTCCCAGCAACAGCCCAAGCAGCGCGTCTTTGGCGGCCAGGTGCTGGCGCAGTCCCTGATAGCCGGCAGCCGCACCGTCGATCCGGACCGCAGCGTGCACTCCATGCACGGTTACTTCCTCCGGCCCGGAGACGCCAACAAGCCGATCACCTTCGGCGTGCAGCGCCTGCGCGACGGGCGGTCGTTCTCGGCCCGCCGGGTCCACGCCTATCAGGAGGGCATGCCCATCCTGTCGATGATTGCGTCCTTCCAGGCCGAGGACGAGGGGATCGAGCACCAGTCCGAGATGCCCGCCGGGATCCCGGACCCCGAATCGCTGCCGAGCACGGCCGACCTGCTGGGCAAGTTCGATCACCCCGTGGCCCGGCACTGGGCCTACGAGCGGCCGTTCGACATCCGCCACGTCGATCCGGCGCTGTATGTCTCGGCCAAGGGACCCCGGGAGGCCCGCAACGCCGTGTGGATGAAGACCTTCGGCCCGATGCCCGACGACGCCGGCCTGCACCGGGCGGCCCTGGCCTACGCGAGCGACTACACCTTGCTCGAATCCATCCTCCGCAGGCACGGCATGAGCTGGATTACGCCGGGGATGTCCGTGGCAAGCCTGGACCACGCCATGTGGTGGCACCGGCCGGTCAGGGTCGACGAGTGGCTCCTGTACGTCCAGGAATCGCCCAGCGCGCAGGGCGCACGGGGCCTCGCGACGGGCAAAATCTTCAGCCGGGACGGCCGGCACGTGGCGACGGTGGCCCAGGAAGGCATGATCCGCGTCCCGAACGACTTCAAAAACACCGACCTGAAGAACACAGAGAAGGGCGCCGTGCAGGCCGCCGTCTGATCGAGGGCGCTGCAGCACCTGATCCGCAAGGCCAAAGGCCGCCAGTATTCCCCCGCGGCGGCTGGCACGCAGCGGCTGGGACACGGTGTCCTCGGCACACGGCGTCAACGGGACACAGGCCCACCGCACACAAAAGCCGGCTCCCCTGAAACAGTTCAGGCGGGAGCCGGCTTTTTCGTGGCGCTGTAAGCCTTGCGGGCTTAGTCGCGGGTGAGGCGGCGGTGGGTTACCCGGTGCGGCTTGGCCGCATCCGGGCCCAGGCGCTCGACCTTGTTCTCCTCGTAGGACTCGAAGTTGCCCTCGAACCAGTACCACTTGGACGGGTTCTCCTCGTCGCCTTCGTAGGCGAGGATGTGGGTGGCCACCCGGTCCAGGAACCAGCGGTCGTGCGAGACGACGACGGCGCAGCCCGGGAATTCGAGCAGGGCGTTTTCGAGGCTGCTGAGGGTTTCGACGTCGAGGTCGTTGGTCGGTTCGTCGAGGAGCAGCAGGTTGCCACCCTGCTTGAGGGTCAGCGCCAGGTTGAGGCGGTTGCGCTCACCACCGGAGAGCACCCCGGCCTTCTTCTGCTGGTCCGGGCCCTTGAAGCCGAATGCGGCCACGTAGGCGCGGGACGGCATTTCGACGTGGCCGACCTGGATGTAGTCGAGGCCGTCGGACACGACTTCCCACAGGGTCTTGTTCGGGTCGATGCCGCCACGGCTCTGGTCGGCGTAGGAGATCTTGACGGAATCGCCGATCTTCAGTTCGCCGCCGTCGAGCGGTTCCAGGCCCACGATGGTCTTGAAGAGGGTGGACTTGCCGACGCCGTTGGGGCCGATGACGCCGACGATGCCGTTGCGGGGCAGGCTGAAGGACAGTCCATCGATCAGGGTGCGGTCATCGAAGCCCTTCTGGAGACCCTTGGCCTCCAGCACGAGTCCGCCCAGGCGCGGGCCCGGCGGGATCTGGATCTCTTCGAAGTCGAGCTTGCGGGTACGGTCTGCCTCGGCAGCCATTTCCTCGTAGCGGGCCAGACGGGCCTTGGACTTGGTCTGGCGTCCCTTGGCGTTGGACCGGACCCATTCGAGTTCCTCGGTCAGGCGCTTGGCCTGCTTGGCGTCCTTCTTGCCTTGGACTTCCAGGCGGGCGCGCTTCTTCTCCAGGTACGTGGAGTAGTTGCCCTCGTACGGGTACAGGTGGCCGCGGTCGACTTCGGCGATCCACTCGGCCACGTGGTCGAGGAAGTACCGGTCGTGGGTGACGGCAAGGACGGCACCAGAGTAGCTGGAGAGGTGCTGTTCCAGCCACAGCACGCTCTCGGCGTCAAGGTGGTTGGTGGGCTCGTCGAGGAGCAACAGGTCCGGCTTCTGCAGCAGGAGCTTGCACAGCGCGACGCGGCGGCGCTCACCACCGGAGAGCAGGGTGACGTCGGCGTCGGCGGGCGGGCAGCGCAGTGCGTCCATGGCCTGTTCCAGCTGGGAATCGATGTCCCAGGCGTCGGCCGCGTCGATCGCTTCCTGCAGCTGTCCCATTTCCTCGAGGAGGGCATCGTAGTCAGCGTCGGGGCTGGCCATTTCCTCGGAGATCGCGTTGAAGCGCTGGATCTTGCCGTAGATTTCGCCGACGCCTTCCTGGACGTTGCCCAGGACGGTCTTGTCTTCGTTCAGCGGCGGCTCCTGCAGCAGGATGCCTACCGTGTAGCCGGGGCTGAGCCGGGCCTCACCGTTGGAGGGAGTGTCCAGGCCGGCCATGATCTTGAGAATGGTGGACTTACCGGCACCATTCGGGCCGACAACGCCAATCTTGGCCCCCGGGAAGAAGGACATGCTTACGTCATCGAGGATGAGTTTTTCGCCGACAGCCTTACGGGCCTTGGTCATTGTGTAGATAAATTCCGCCATGCCTACAAATCTAGTGGTTCGGGCGGGATAACTCACATTCCGTGAGCCCGGATCGGCCACTTAACGGCGTCTGGGCCACGATGCAGTCGCTGCCGTCACGCACTCCGGCCTCGACGGCGTCGACAGCCAGGCCGGTGGGCCTCCGCCCGGCTGTGACTTCCACAGCGTCGGCCGGAATCCCTGCCTTAACCAACGACGCGCGGATGCCCGCCGTTTCGGGCTGACCGCCGGCGCGGATGGCGGAGTTCAGGACCGCCTCGACCGTGGACTTCATGGCGGATTCCCTGTCGGGTTTCAGGCCGGGGTTCGCCAGCGGCGACGTCGTGGATGCCGTTGCGGGTGCCGGCGACGCAGTGGCTGTCGGTGCCGGGGACGTTGCGGAAGGTGTCCCCTGAGAATCCGCGGCTTCAGAGGCCATGGCTCCGCTGCTACCGGCCGGCGTCGCACAGGCGGAGGCCGAAAGCAGGAGCACCAAGGTTGCGGCGGCCGGAACGGCCCAGCCGCGGCGACGGGCGTCCCCTCCCGCGGCGGGGGTGGGCGCCGCCCGTCCCGCAGTGATCCTGGCGTGTTGCATCCGGCAATTCTGCGACGCGGCAGTGCCCCGTTCCGGCGTTCCGGTGCCCGGTCCCGGCGTCCACGGCGTTGCCCGCCGGTCCTGCGGATTCAGGCTGCGGCCCCTTTCAGTTCTCCGGTTTCCTGGTCCACCTCCTCTTCCTCACCGCTCTCGTCATGGATGAACGTCGCGTGGTGGTCGGCACCGTGGTCGCCGTCCCCGTCGTCGTCCCCTGGCTGGCTCTGCGGTCCGTCGCCGTCACCGTCGCCGCTACCGGGCGCATCCGGGGAACCGGGTCCGGCGGCCGCATGGCTTCCGGCTGCAGCTGAGCGGGTGAAGTTGGCAGAGCCCCACATGAGGTCGTGGCCAACTGACTCCGCGTCAATTTCGGCGACGTGGTAGACCCTGCCGTCCTTCTCCCAGCTCCGCATCTTCAGCCTGCCAACCACGATGACCCGCTGGCCCTTCTTGATGCTGCAGCCAATGTTGCCGGCCAGCTGCCGGTATCCCTGGACCGTGAACCAGTTGGTGTTGCCATCCACCCAGGTGCTGGAGCCGCGGTCGTAGCGCCGCTCGGTGGCGCCGAACCGGAAGGACGCCGTGGCCACGCCACCGGGTGTGGTCGAGCTTCTGATCTCCGAGGCGACGAAGCCACGGACCGTAATGTTGTCGCTCATTCTCATGTCCTGTCTCGAATTGTCGTGCCCTGCCGGGCAGTTCCAGCATCCCGCCGTGGACCGTGGCCGGGGAGGACCCGGCTGTGCCATGTGGATAACCGCCTGCCGGCAACGGTGTGGGGGGCCGTGTTGGGGAGAAGTCAGGGCCGGCAGGACCGGCCACCCGCCGGCGTTGACCTCCACCGGCCGTCCGGCACTGTAAACTTTTTGAGGCGTCACCGGCAGCAGCCGGTGGGCGCCAGCGCGCCCCAGTAGCTCAGGGGATAGAGCAGCGGCCTTCTAATCCGCCGGTCGGGGGTTCGATTCCCTCCTGGGGCACAAGAGAGCGGCTCTGACCTGCGACAACGCAAGGTCAGGGCCGCTTCCCATGTCAACTCCTATTTCAACCAGAACATCAGATCCACTTGTTGTGTTTGAACGTCAGGAACAGGATCCCGCCCATGCCGAGCATGAGCGCGAGTGCCATCGGATAGCCGAAGATCCAGTCGAGCTCGGGCATGTCGCGGAAGTTCATGCCGTAAATCGAGGCGATCAACGTCGGCGCAAACAGGATGGCAGCCCACGACGAGATCCGCTTGACCTGCTCGTTCTGGGCGAAGCTCGACTCCGTCAGGAGCCGCATTTCGTCGTTCTGCCGCTGGGCAACGAGGGCCGCGTTGACGGCCAGCGCGTTCTGCAGCAACGCCCGGAAGCCGGACACCCGCTCCCCCAGCCTGATGGCGTGGTCCAGGACGTCGCGGAAATGATCCTGCAGTTCCGGGTCCGGCACGCCGTCCGGTCCGCTGCCCATGAGGCTCTGCAGGATTCCGGCCAGCGGGGCCGTGGCACGCTGGAACGTGATGACCTGGCGGGAGAGTTCATAGATCCTGCGCGATACGCCGGGGTCGGCAGCGAACAGGTCGTCTTCGATTTCATCGATATCGTTTTCCAGCCCTGCCGCCACCGGCTCGTACTCGTCCACCACCTGGTCCAGGATCGCGTACAACACCGCATCCGGTCCGAGCGCCAGGAACGCCGGCTCGGACTCCATCCGCCGGCGCACCCGGGCCAGGTCGGGAGACTCCGCCCGGCGGACAGTCACCACAAAGTCCGGGCCGGAAAACACATGGATCTCGCCGAACTCGACCTTCTCCACGTCGTCCAGGTACCGCGCGGGCCGCAGCACCAGGAACAACGTCTCGCCATAGTGTTCCAGCTTGGCCCGCTGGTGTCCGGCGAGCGCGTCCTCCACGGCCAGGTGGCTCAGGTCAAATTCCTCGGCCACGGAGCGCAGCTCCTCGGCTTCGGGCCGGTAGAGCCCGATCCAGGCCATACCCTGGCGCTGCCGCAGCAGAAAGTACGTCTCCTCGAGCCCTTCCGGGTCGGCGGTCCGGTGACCGTCCACATAGACGGCGTTGTCAATAATCGTCACGGCCGCGCCTCCTCTTCAAGGCATTCGCTTTGCTGTGACGTTATACCGTCCCCGGGCCGGTGCCAACCGCCCGCACCGCCCCGCGGGCGCCGCCGGCTTCCGGGAAGGACCCCGGAAAGATTGCCTGGAAGAACGACGCCGACGGCGGCCGCCAGGGAGAGCCAAAGCACGGTTGCTGGCATGCGGGGATCGCCCGAACCGTGCACACCGTCCGCCCTGAGCCCCGCCAGCCCTCAGCACGCTTAGTATTGAATGGACTGGCAGGCCGGCAGGGACAGCCTGTGCGCCCTGCCCGCAATCGAAAGGTACGGCCGCCATGACCGAGACACCCCGCAGAATCGACCCCACCAATCCAGACGACGCCCCCACCTCCCCCTACGCGGGGTCCGCTGACGCCACACCCGGGCCCGCGTCCGCCGAGCAAGGCCTCAGCACCGATGTGGCCGCCACGACGGCGGGGCGCGCCGAAACCACCCAGCCCGAGGAACCCACGGCTCAGGCTCCCGCGCCGGCGCCCGCTCCGGACACGCGCCAGGTCACCCGTGCGGGCATGGTCTGGGCCGCGGTTGCCTGCGCGCTCGTGGTGCTGATCCTGCTGATCGCTTTCATCCTGCAGAACCAGGAATACGTGCAGGTGAAGTTCTTTGGCCTCGAAGGCTCGGTCCCGCTCGGCATCGCCTTGTTCATCGCGGCCGTCGGCGGCGGCGTTCTGGTCGCCATCGCCGGAGCCGCCCGCATCATCCAGCTCCGGCTCGCCGCGCACCGCGTCCGCCGCCAGGCCAGCCCGGGCACGCGCACGCGCTGACGCTGAAGCCGCCAGGCGCTACCCTCGTTCCATGCGCGACGCAGAACCCCGGGCCCAGCAGCCATCACCACCGCCGCGGCGGACTGGCCCGACGTCGAGCGTCTCTTTGGCGTGCGCGGCGAACCCTCACGATGCTGGTGCCGGTTCTTTGCCTTGACCGGCCCGCAGTGGTCCGCGTCCACCCCGGAGGAGCGGAAGAACCAGGTGCGGGACAAGTTCGACGGCGGCCAGCCGGCGCCCGGGGTCCTGGCCTTCCGCGACGGGAATGCGGTGGGCTGGTGCGCCGTCGAGCCCCGCGGGTGCTACCCAAGGATCCTGCGCTCGAAGGTGCTGGCGTCGGCCCCCGACGCCGCCCGGGATCCCGACGAGGACCGCGTGTGGTCCGTCAGTTGCTTTGTCGTCTCCCCCGGCCACCGACGGACCGGCGTGGCGGGGGCGTTGCTTGCCGCCGCCGTCGAACACGCCTCAGCGCACGGCGCAACGGTGGTGGAGGGTTATCCGGTCGACCCCGCGCAACGGCCCAAGGCCGGCCCGGCGGACCTCTACCACGGCACCCTGGGACTCTTTTTGGCGGCCGGCTTCACAGTAGTAAGCGGCACGGTGGTCAGCGGCGCAGTGGTCAGCGGCGCGGTGCCGGGACGCGCCGTCGTCCGCCTCCCGGTGCCCCGGCCCGGCGGGGACCGCGGGCGCTAGGGCAGCGTCAGGATCACCGGCCCGTCGGCGGTGATGGCCACGGTGTGTTCGCTGTGGGCGGCGCGGCGGCCGTTCGCTGAGCGGAGGGTCCATTCGTCGTCGTCATGGTAGTAGTCGTCCTTGCGGCCGAGAATCAGCATTGGCTCGATGGCTATGACCAGACCCTCGGTCAGTTTGATGCCGCGACCGGGACGCCCGTCGTTGGGCACGTGCGGCTCGGCGTGCATGGTCCGGCCGATCCCGTGGCCGCCGTGGTCGGCGAGCAGCCCGTAGCCTGCCCGGCGAGCCGCCCCGCCGATCGCGTAGGCGAGATCCCCCATCTTGTTCCCGATCCTTGCCGCATCGATCCCCCTCGCCAGGGCGGCGTCCGTGGCGTCTATGAGGGCCTGGTCCACCGGGTCCACGGTCCCCACGATGAAACTGACCGCCGCATCGCCGCACCACCCGGCCAGGAAGGCGCCGCAATCCACGCTTAGGAGGTCCCCGTCCTGGAGCCGGTACTCGTTGGGGATGCCGTGTACGACGGCGTCGTTGACGGACGCGCAGATGACCCCCGGGAACGGCACTGACGCCCACCGCGGCCGGTAGTTCAGGAACGCCGGAGTGGCTCCCGCGTCGGCGATTGATGCTGCGGCGACATCGTCCAGTTCCTTGAGCGAAACGCCGACGGCGGCCGCCTCGCGGACCCGGGCGAGGGTGGTGGCGACCACCCGGCCGGCCTCGCGCATCAGTGCGATCTCTTCGGGACTCTTGATCATGGACATGGCTTTCCCTTCCGACGCGGAGCCGCGGCTTGCTGGCTTCAACTCTAAAGCCCGCCGCGTCGTGTCTACAGTGGCCTCATGACCACCACGGAACTCATTGACGCGATCCGCGGCAGCCTCCAGGCTGCTGCCGATGCTGGCCGCGCCGCGGGGGCACAGGCCTATATGAAATCGCAGATGCCATCCCTGGGCGTGCGGGTTCCCGAGGTTCGCAGCATTGTCAGGGCCGCGGCCGCGGACCACCCGCCGGGCAGCCTGGCGGAACTGCAGTCCGCGGTTCTTGTGCTGTGGCGCAACGCCGGCCACCGTGAGGAACGCTACGCCGCGATCGAGCTCACGGGACTCAAGCCCGCAGCCGGGGAACTGGGCATGCTGGCCCTCTATGAGGAAATCATCCGCACCGGAGCCTGGTGGGACCTGGTGGACGGGGTGGCCCACCGGCTGGGCGCCCTGTTGCAGGCCCACCGGGCAGAACTGACGCCGGTGCTCGAACGCTGGAGCCGGGACGAGGACTTCTGGGTCCGGCGGGCCGCGATCACCGCACAGCTGGGGGCGAAGGACGCCACGGACACGGAGCTCCTGGCCGCTGTGATCGAGGCCAACCTCGAGGACCGGGAGTTCTTCATCCGCAAGGCGATCGGGTGGGCGCTGCGCCAGTACGCCAGGACGGATCCGGCCTGGGTGAAAGCGTTCGTGCGGCGGCACGCGGACCAGCTCAGTCCGCTCTCACGCAGGGAAGCGCTCAGGAACCTGGCGGCCTAGCCAGAACCAGCCCTAGATGATCGGCCGCGTGGTGACCGGCTCGTCCGACTTGGTAAACAGCAGCTTGGTCTTCGGGTCAAGGAAGATCAGGTACAGCGCGAACAGCAACGCAATGATCGCCGCGGCGTTGCGGGCCAGGGCCAGGGCCAGGCCCAGATCCGCGGTCTGCAGGTACGGGAAGACATCGAGCTGGTCCGAGATCGCGTACACCATGAAGAAGGACACGATGAAGTAGAGCGCCTTGACCTGCCAGTCGTCGCGGATGCCCGTGACGGCGAAGAGCGGGATGAGCCAGACGATGTACCAGGACTGGATCATCGGGGACAGCAGCACGACGGCGGCGAACGCCAGGGTGAGCCGGCGCATCAGCCGGTCGTAGTCGCCGCGGAAGATCTGCCAGGCGACGATGCCGACGGCGAGCAGCTTGCCGGCGTCGAACGCCCACTTGGCCAGTCCCCAGCCGTCGAGCCCGAAGGCGTTGGAGATGGAGGCCACGATCAGGCCCACCAGGCCAACAGGCGCATACCAGATCCAGATGCTGCCCGGGGCCGACAGCCCGTTGATCCAGCCGAAGCCGAAGCCATTGACCCGGCTCATGAGATACAGCAGGGCCAGGCTGATGCCGGCCGTGAGTGCCCAGAAGACGAACTTGCGCGGCCAGCTGGCGCCCTTGCCCGCCCAGAGCAGGCCGATGAACGGCAGGAAGACCACCGTGATGGGCTTGACCGAGATGGAGAGCGTGACCAGCACGATTCCGAGGATGACCCGGCGCGTGGCGCAGTAATAAAGGCCGGCCAGGGCCAGGCCGATCATGAGGGCATCGTTGTGGACGCTGGCGATGAAGTTGGTGAGGAACAGCGGGTTGGCCGCCGTCAGCCACAGGGCGCGGTTCGGGTTCACTCCGTGCAGTTCGGCCAGTTTGGGCACGTAGATCACGCAGAGGACCACGCCCACCAGGGCCGCGATCCGGAACAGCATGATGCTGCCTTCAGGGTGCACGTTGGTGGCCCAGACCACGAACTGTTCGATCCACAGGAACAGCTGCCCGTAGGGGACGGGGGCTTCGGTCCACATTCTGTCGGCGCCCAGCTGGAAGTAGTTGGACAGCGCCGAAATGCCGTTTTCGTAGGGGTTGAAGCCCTCCACCATGAGCCGGCCCTGACCGATGTACGCGTAGACGTCGCGGCTGAACAGCGGCACAGAGAACATCAGCGGCAGCCCCCACGCCGCCGTCGCCTGGAGCGTGGCCTTGCGGGCGCCGGCCCCCCAGACCCGGACGCGCTGGCCGAGCCGCAGCCAGGCGCGGACCAGCAGCATGCCGCCGAAGGCCAGCAGGACAATGCAGAGGGCGACGCCCAGGGCCTCGGTGCGCATAAAGATGAACAGCGGGACGCGGCGGAGTTCGGACGCGGGGGCAAGCCAGCCGACGCCGATCGAACCGATCGTCATGAACAGCGAGCCCAGGAACCCGGCAAGGATCGGGGACCGCGGGTTGTCGACGTCGCCGACGCCCCCTTCCCCCTCAGGGGAGGCCGCAGCCGAGGTGAGCGCGGTCCGGCCGGACGCGGAGGGGCGGGACGTGGACGGGCGGGACGTACCGGCAGCCGTTTCCCCCGCCGCAGGCACAGGCGCCGTCATGTCAGGATCGTCCAATCTGTTGTGGGCCACAATTCCGCCCACAGCCGGCCGCAGTGTCCGGCCCGGGGCGCCGCGTCGAAGAAATAAGTGCCGAAATAATTCGGCGGCCGCGTATTCGAAATCCTAGCACCGGACGGCTCTGTGGCGTCGGAACGGTAGGCTGGGCGGGTGCCTATTACTAACGAACGCATCGTCTGGATCGACTGCGAAATGACCGGCCTGGACACCAAGAATGACGCCCTTATCGAGGTGGCCGCCCTGGTGACCGATTCGGAGCTCAACATCCTGGGGGACGGCGTCGACGTCGTGATCAAGCCCGACGACGCCGCGCTGGCCCAGATGAACGACTTTGTCCGCGACATGCACACACGGTCCGGCCTGCTGGCGGAGCTTCCGCACGGCAAGACGATGGCCGAAGCGCAGGCAGCCGTGCTCGCCTACATCAAGAAATGGGTGCCGGATCCCCGGAAGGCCCCGCTCGGCGGCAACTCGGTGGGCACCGACCGCGTGTTCCTTGTCCGCGACATGCCCGACGTGGTGGAGCACCTGCACTACCGGGTCATCGATGTGAGCACCATCAAGGAACTCTCCCGACGCTGGTTTGCCCGGGCCTACTTCCAGTCCCCGGCCAAGCTGGGCGGCCACCGGGCGCTCGGCGACATCAAGGACTCCATCGACGAACTCCGGTATTACCGCGAGGCCGTGTTTGTTCCCGCGCCGGGCCCGGACAGTGCCACGGCGCAGCGGATCGCCAAGCGCGTCATGGGCGGCGAGGCAGCCGAGCCCACCCCGGCGGAGTAGCGGCCGCACACCTCCCCTCCGCGCAGCGGAGCCGATGAAACGTCGCCGGGGACGTGGCGCGGAAAAGTAATCTGCGCCACGTTTCGCGGAAATTTCGGCGAAAATCGCAAAAGTGGCAAAACCACCCCCAAACAGCAGGTAAGCTATTTGTCGTTGCCTTTCCAGCCAGCCGGTTCGCCGGAGGGCCTGATATGGCACATGGTGGGCGTAGCTCAGTTGGCAGAGCGCCTGGTTGTGGTCCAGGAGGTCGCGGGTTCAACCCCCGTCGCTCACCCTCATGAAGGACGGCAGTGATTGTCCGACCTTTTCCAAAGGCCGCACCGGTTATCCGGTGCGGCCTTTGTTGTCTGTATTGGAAGGAATCGCAGTGAAGCGCAAGCTGTTTGAAGAAGACCACGAGATGTTCCGTGAGATGGCCGCCGAGTTCAACGCGCGCGCGGTCGCTCCCCACTACACCCAGTGGGACGAGGACCACATGATGCCCCGGGAACTGTGGTCCGCTGCCGGCGAGCAGGGCCTGCTGGGCCTGGCCGTGCCGGAAGAGTTCGGCGGCATGGGGATGTCCGACTACCGCTTCCGGACAGTGCTGGACGAAGAATTCGCCAAGAGCAACCACCTCGCGGTCGGCCTGGCGTTCCACCTGCACGATGACATGGTCCTCCCCCACCTGCTGGCCTACGGCTCCGATGACCTCAAGGCCCGCTGGCTCCCGGGCATGGTCTCGGGCGAAAAGATCACCTCGGTCGCCTGGACCGAACCGGGGGCCGGCTCCGACCTGCGCGGCATCCGCACCAAAGCAGTCCGCGACGGCGACGACTGGCTGATCACTGGCCAGAAAACGTTTATCGGCAACGGCATATCCGGCGATGCCTCCCTCGTCCTGGCCCGCACTGACGGCGGCACCGGACGCGGAAACCGCGACTCGTTCTCGCTTTTCATGGTCCAGAAGGGTGAGGGCTACAACACCGGCAAGCAGCTGGACAAGATGGGCCTCAAGGCCTCCGACACGGCCGAGCTGTTCTTCGACAACGTCCGCGTCCCGCAGGCGGACCTCGTCGGCGAGGAAGGCAAGGGCCTGCAGTACGCGGCCGAACAGCTCCCCCAGGGCCGGCTGGCGATCGCCGTGGCAAGCTCCGCCGTCGTGCGCGCCACTTACGAGGCGACGGTCCGCTACACGAAGGACCGCAACGCGTTCGGCGAACGAATCATCGATTTCCAGAACAGCCGCTTCGAACTCGCCGACATCCTCACGGAGGTCGAGGTCACCGAAGCGTACGTGGACCAGGCCATCCTGGCGTTCAACGCCGGAGAGCTCGACGCCGCAGGCGCTGCCCGTGCCAAACTGTGGGCTTCCGAGCGCGCCAAGTCCGTCACGGACCGCTGCCTGCAGCTGCACGGCGGGTACGGCTACATCATGGAATACCCGGTGGCCCAGGCCTACCTCGCCGCCCGGCTGCTGACGATCTTCGGCGGCACCAACGAAATCATGCGCGACGTCGTCGGCCGCACCATCGCCGGCTGAGACGCCGCGACTCCACCTGCACCTGAGGAACTTTCCTGATATGACCGTCCTGCCCATCACGATCTGGGGCGAGCCCGTGCTGCACCGCCGGGCCGCGGAAGTCGAAGTCTTCGACGACGAACTCCGCAGCCTGATCGCCGACATGTTCGAGACCAACGACGCCGCCAACGGCGTCGGGCTGGCGGCCCCCCAGGTGGGGGTCGGCAAGCGGCTCTTCGTGTACAAGTACGACAACGACGACGGCGCCGCGCCCACCGGCGTCGTGGTCAACCCCGTCCTGACCCTTTCCAAGATCTCCGGCGCCCTGCCGGACCCCGACGAGGAAGAGGAAGGCTGCCTGTCCTTCCCCGGCGGCCAGTATCCGCTCAAGCGGGCCGAATGGGCGAGGGTCCAGGGCTTCGACGGTGACGGGAAGCCGGTGGAATTCGAGGCGACCGGCTGGTTCGCCCGGGTCATCCAGCACGAATACGACCACCTCGACGGCAAGCTCTACGTCAACCGGCTCATTGACCGCTATGCCCGCCGGGCCCTGAAGCAGGCCAAGCGCAGCGGCTGGGGCGTTCCCGGCCTGACCTGGATGCCGGGAGTGGACCCGGACCCGTTCGGCCACTGACGGCGGCAGTTAGGCGCTGCTGCACGCGGATTTTCCCCACGTTTGACACCGATGCGCAGGAAATCGCCGGCGGTTTGGCAGGACGCGCCGGCGGCGGGTCCCAAAGGTGGGGAATTTCGGCGGGATTTCCCCAGGTCAGCAGTGACCCGGCCGGCCAGTTCCTTTAGGTCCGGTCGACGGCGGCCAGGATGGCGGCGCCGAGCTCGGCCGGCCTGGTGAACTGCGGCCAGTGTCCTGTAGGCAGGTCCACATAGTCGACCTGGCGGATCCGTCCGAGCTCCGCCACGAACGGGTGGCCGCCGGCAACCATTTCCGTCAGCATCGAGGACGGGAATTCGCAGGCGATGATGGTGACCGGAACCTCAAAGCGGCGTTCATCCGAGAGCTGCTGCCGGTCCTGGGCCACGCCGCGGGGCTGCGGGATGGCACGGGCACGGAACCCGGCGCGCAGCTCGTCGGTCAGGTCGGTGAGGTCCTCGTCCTCGAAGAGCTCCCACGGCGGCAGCGGCACCTCGTCGCCGTCGGCCGGCAAGTCGTCATTGATGACCCCGCCCTCCCCCAGCGGTCCGCTGTCCACGTAGACAGCCCGGGCCACCCGGTCCGGGCGGGCATCGACGGCGCCATGGATGATGGCCCCGCCGCCGGAGTGGCCCACCAGGACCACCGGCGCGTCGAAGGAATCGATCTTCGCCACGACGGCGTCGATGTGGGTGCGCAGGCCGATCCCGGCGCGCGGCGCATCGGCTGACTCCAGGCCCGGCAGTGTCAACGGGTGGACCTTGTGCCCGGCCGCGGTCAGCGGCGGGGTGACGTCAGCCCACGACGAGGCGTCCAACCAGAATCCGGGTACGAGGATGATGTCCATGCCGGTACCCTACCGGTCGAGTACCAGCTCCACCACCTGATACGGGTCCTCGCCCGGGACCAGGTTGTGCATGGTGATGCGTCCGCCCGGGCCGTCCGCCGGGTGCAGGTGGATCTGCCAGCCCCAGTCCGGGCCGGTCGGCGCCGCATAGGAGCCGTTGAGCCGGAGGACACCGTCGCCGCCCACGCTCCCGGAAAACTGCATCAGCGCCTTGCCCGTGTGCCAGGAGTCCAGCCACACCGCGGTGGCGGGATCCGCGCCGGACGCGCCGCCGGCCAGGATCAGGAGGCCTTCCTGCTGGCTCTCACCCTCTGACCAGGTGTAGGCGACACTCGCGAAGTGTGCGGCGGTCACCGTCACCGTGGCGGTGGCCGCCGAAGCCTTGTAGTCGTCCGTGGGCATGAGCCGCAAGCGGTTTTGTCCCTGCCAGGTGCCAAGGAACGGTGTCACGTATTTCACAATGTCCATGCGGCAGTCTACTGAGCCCATCGATCCTGCTCAGTCCGCGGCCGGCTTTTCGAATCTCGCCGCGAAGTCCGGGACATAGCGGAACAGTTCCCGCGGCGGGCGCGTGTAGTTGACGGCCTTCGGCCGCTCCGGCAGGGTCACCGGCTCGGTCCGTACTTCGGTGTAGTCGATGCTGGAGAGCAGGTGGGCGATGAGGTTGATCCGTGCCCGGCGTTTGTCTTCGGCTTCCACCACGTACCAGGGTGAATCCGCGGTATCTGTCTGCACGAACATGTCGTCCTTGGCCCGCGAGTAGTCTTCCCAGCGCAGGATTGCCTCCCGGTCCATCGGCGAGAGCTTCCATTGCCGCATGGGATCATCCAGCCGGGATTTGAACCGCCGCTCCTGTTCCCCATGGCTGATCGAGAACCAGTACTTGAAGACCAGGATGCCGTCCTGGATGAGGAGCCGTTCAAAAACCGGGCACTGGGCCATGAAGCGTTTGTGCTCCGCCGGGGTGCAAAAGCCCATCACGTGTTCGACGCCGGCGCGGTTGTACCAGGAGCGGTCCATCAGGACGATTTCCCCGGCGGCGGGCAGATGCGCCACATAGCGCTGGAAATACCATTCACCGCGTTCGCGCTCCGTCGGCGCCGGCAACGCGACTATCCGGGCAAACCGCGGATTCAGGTACTCGGTGACCCGCTTGATTGCACTCCCCTTACCGGCTGCATCCCGCCCCTCGAAGATGATGAGGACCCGCGCCCCGGTGCTCCGGACCCACTCCTGGAGGGCAACCAGTTCTGCCTGGAGCCGCAGAAGTTCGGCCTTGTAGAGTCCGGCGTCGAGCCGGGTCGGCCGCCGTGCGGAGCCCTTCTTGTGGCCGGCGTGCCCCTTGCCTGAATTGTGCGTGCGATGTGCCATGGCTTCCGTTCCAGCATTTGGGGCGCGCGGTTTGTCCCGCCGCGCCCATTGTCGCCGGGCAGCAGAACGGCTGCAAGGGTCCTCCAGCCCGGAAACTGCGGAGGGCGCGTCAGCGCGGCACGATCGTCTGTTGCCCTGGGCACGAGGCCAGGATCCGTTTCATCGCCTCCTTCTCTGCCGCCGTGACCCACAGCCGGTAGGCCGCCTTGACCGAAATTTGGCGGGCGACGTAGTGGCAGCGGAAAGCCTTGTTTGGCGGCAGCCAGGTGGCGGCGTCGGAGGCACTCTTGTCCTGGTTGGCGGGACCGTCGACGGCGATCAGGTTGAGGGGATCGTTGGCCAGGTGTTCGCGCTGCTGCGCGGTGAGCTGCTGGGCGCCTTTTTGCCACGCGTCTCCCAGCGCCACGACGTGGTCGATCTGCACCGCAGCACTGGTTTCGGCGCCGCGCCGGAACACGATCGTGCGGCCGGTGTACGGTTCCTGGAACGTGCCGCCGGCCACCTGGCAGCGGGAGCCACTGACGAATTCGGCGGCCGCCAGGTCGCGGCGGAGGATGTCGTTGCGCGTATCGCAGCCGTTGCGGTCGACGTCGAGCCACGCCTGGCCGAACGCGCCCCGGTCATAGTTGTTCCTTGCCGACCGACCCTTGACCGCGAGGGTGTCGAGCACGCCGGCAGCGCTTCCCTGCGGGACGGCCCGGACGGCGTCCACCGCGTTCATCCACCCTTGGGCAACGACGGGGGCCTCGCTGGGGCCGGCGATTTGCGGTTCCGCGGCGGCAAACTGGCCGGCCGTGAAGAACCAGACCAGACCGGCCAGGACGGCCAGGCCGGCCGCGGCAAGGAGAATCCAGGCCTGGCGGGAGTGGCGGCGGGCGCGGCGGAAATCCATCCAGGTTACGGTCATGTGGGCGGCCGCTCGCGGCGTTTTGGCTGCACGCCCTGAGCCTATGCGGACGCCACCCCACTCGGGCGGTTGTCCACAGTGTTGGGGACCGGTGGCGGAACGCGGGGGCCTATTGCTCCCGTGTGACCCGTTTCAGGTCTTCGTTGGCCAGATCCAGCAGGCCCTGGAGCTGGGTCACCCGGTCGTCGTTGACTTCACCGGACTGGCGTTTGACGAGGGCGTCGTCCAGCAGCCTCTTCGCTTCTTTCGCGTTGCTCCGCGCGACGTCCAGCGCGTGTTCCAGGGTGGTCTCGTGTTCAACAGCCGGGTTCGGTTCCATGGCTCCATTGTGGTTCCCTTTCCCGGCCGATTCCAGTGCATCGGCCGGGAAAGAGGGAACATGTCCCGGTCAGGGACATTCGCCCTGATTAGACCTCGACGGGCAGCCCTGCGGCCTCGAGGATGGACGCAGCGTCCTTGGCGGGGAAGGACGGCGGGTTGACTCCGGCCATTTCCTCCATGACGCGGACCACCTGGCAGCTGTAGCCGAACTCGTTGTCGTACCAGACGTACAGGACGAGGTTCTTGTCGTTGGAGATGGTGGCCAGGCCGTCGACGATGCCTGCCCGGCGTGAGCCGACGAAGTCCGTGGAGACAACCTCGGGCGAATCGATGTAGTCGATCTGCTTGCGCAGCTCGGAGTGCAGCGACATTTCCCGCAGGTAGTCGTTGACCTCGTCCTTCGTGGTGCCGTTCTCCAGGTTCAGGTTCAGGATGGCCAGCGAGACGTCCGGGGTGGGGACGCGGATGGAGCTGCCCGTGAGCTTGCCGAGCAGTTCCGGCAGGGCCTTGGCCACGGCCTTGGCGGCACCGGTCTCGGTGATCACCATGTTCAGCGCGGCAGAGCGTCCACGGCGGTCGCCCTTGTGGAAGTTGTCGATCAGGTTCTGATCGTTCGTGAAGGAGTGGACCGTCTCCACGTGGCCGTGCACCACGCCGTAGCGGTCGTTGATCGCCTTGAGCACGGGGGTGATGGCGTTCGTGGTGCAGGACGCCGCCGAGACGATCGTGTCCGAGCCGTCGATGGTGCCGTGGTTGATGCCGTGCACGATGTTCTTCAACTCGCCCTTGCCCGGTGCGGTGAGGAGAACGCGGGCAACACCCTTGCTCACCAGGTGCTGGGACAGGCCCTCGGCGTCGCGCCAGCGGCCCGTGTTGTCCACGACGAGCGCGTCGTGGATGCCGTAGGCGGTGTAGTCCACCGTGGAGGGGTTGTCCGAGTAGATGACCTGGATCTGGACGCCGTTGGCCGTGATGGTGTCATTTTCGAGGTCAACCTTGATGGTGCCTTCGAATGAGCCATGGACGGAGTCACGGCGCAGCAGGCTCGCGCGCTTGGCAAGGTCGTTGTCTGAACCACGGCGGACCACGATGGCACGCAGGCGCAGGCCGTGGCCGCCGCCTGCCTTTTCGATCAGGAGCCGGGCCAGGAGCCGGCCGATGCGGCCGAAGCCGTAGAGGACGACGTCGGTGCTGGTGCGGTCGTCGCCGCCGCGCTTGCCGACAACCTCGGCGAGTTCGGCGCGGAGGAACTCATCCAGGCTGGCGCCGTCGCCCTCGGCGCGGTATTTCTCGGTGAGGCGGGCAATGTCGATCGCCGCGGCGCCGAGGTCCAGCTTGGTCAGGGCCTCCAGCAGCGGAGCCGTCTCCTCGAGGCGCAGTTCTTCCTTGCTCATCCTGCGGGCGAAGCGGTGGGCCTTGAGGATATTCATGGTGGACTTGTTGATCAGGCTGCGTCCGTGGATGGAGGTCACCACGTTGTTCTCGCGGTACAGCCGGCCGATCACGGGGATCATCGCCTCGGCGAGTGCCTCACGGCCCATCCACGTATCAAGACAAGAATCTGACGTCTGGCTCACAGAACTACCTTCCTAGAATCCACCCCCTACGTCCTCGTAGGGGGAAGTCGGCCGCCGGAGGGTGTCCGGTACCGGGCACCGGCGGGGATTCGGTCCACCCCGGGCGCCTCATCGAGCGCAAAGAAAAACCGCCGGCTGCGAACGCAGACCCGGCGGCAGAACTTCTACGTTCACCATCAATTCTACGGGCGGCCAGGCAGGGTGGGGTGCCTGTTGCGCGTGAATTGACTCACACACTGTCCGGGGCCGCGTCGAAGTCGGCAAAACCATCCGCGCCGGGCGCCAGCCCCGCTGCGTCCTCAAGGATCATGTCGACGGCCTTTTCCGCGATCATGATGGTGGGTGCCTGCGTGTTGGCACTGACCAGCCGCGGCATGATCGAGGAGTCAACGACCCGCAGTCCCTCCAGCCCGTGGACCTTCAGCCGCGGGGAGACAACGGAATCGTCGGTGGTACCCATGGCGCACGTGCCGACCGGGTGGTACGAGGTCCGTCCGTAGGAGCGCACGAAATTCACGTACTCGTCGCGGGTTGACACCCGGGAGCCGTCGCCGATGTGCTCCTTTTGGATGAACTCCGCCATCGATGACTGTTCCATGATCTGCCGGCTCTGCTGCACGCCGGCGATCGTCATCTCCAGATCGTAGTCATCCGCCAGGAAATTCGGATCGATGAGCGGTGTCATTGTGGGATCTGAGGACGCGACGCGGACTGCCCCCCGGCTGTGGGGGCGCAGGAAGTACGAGTTCAGCGTTGCCCCGAATCCGGGCCGCAGCGACGCAATGCCCGGCTCCGACCTCGCCGCGGGCAGGAAGTGGAACTGCAGGTCCGGGGTCTTCTCATCTGTGTTGGCGTAGCTGAAGCCACCGGCCTCGACGAGGTTGGACGCGAACGGTCCCGAGCGGAAAACCAGATACTCGAGGCCCGCCAGGACTGTCGCCGGGCGTACCCGATTGAACCGGTCCAGGCTGTGGTCATCGGTGAGTTCGTAGATGATGTCCAGGTCAAGGTGGTCCTGCAGGTTCTTCCCGACCCCGGGCAGGGCGTGGAGCACGTCGATTCCGGCGGGAGCAAGGTCTGCCGGGTCGCCGATGCCTGAAAGCTGCAGCAACTTGGGCGAGCCAAACGCGCCGCCGGCGATCAGCACCTCGCGCCGGGCACCGTAGGTTCGCGCGACTCCGCCTTCAATCGCCTGGATGCCGACGGCGCGGCCATTCTTGATGACGACCTTGGAGACGGTCACATTGACGCGGACAGTGAGATTGGGCCGCCTGCGCGCGGGTTTCAGATAGGCGACGGCTGCGCTGCACCGGCGGCCATTCCTGGTGGTGGTCTGGTAGAAGCCAACGCCGAACTGCTTCGCCCCGTTAAAATCGTTGTTGTAGGGCAGGCCGAACTCCTGGCCCGCCTGCACGAATGCCGCCGAGAGCGTGTGCGGACGCCGGAGATCCGAGACGCCGAGGGGCCCTGTGGTTCCATGGTGGGGTCCTGAGAGCCTGGTGTTTGACTCCGAGCGAATAAAATACTTGGACACCTCGGCGGCGGACCAGCCCTCACATCCGTAGTCCCCGGCCCACCCGTCGTAGTCCCCAGCCACGCCGCGGGTGAAGACCTGGGAGTTGATGGACCCGCCGCCGCCAAGCCCGCGGCCTTGAGGGAGCGGGATGCTGCGGCCGTTGCTGTGCTTTTGCGGAACACTGCTATACGCCCACTGGTACGGTCCTCCCTTCAATCTCGGGAAGCCCGCGGGCATATGGATGAAAGGATGGCGGTCGGATCTGCCCGCCTCCAGCAAAAGCACACGGACTGAGGGGTCTTCACTCAATCTGCCAGCCAGAACGCTGCCGCCGGTACCACCCCCGGCGATCACATAGTCGTACTCAGCATCGTCCGGCACCATGACTCCTCAACCATCGCCGAAACTACCGCTCCTTGAAGCGTTGATTGAAGTGTGTTAGTTAAGCGGGCATGATGTCAAGCATCCGGGCTGGCGTGCAAAGCCGCAAGGAGGCGGCACGCGGCGGAACCGGCACTGGCACCGGATGGCCCCCATCCTCACATTGCAGGTGCTTCCGGGGGCCAAATGCGCGCTTTGGCTACGAGGCGGTGTTTTGACTCGTGCTCAAGAATGATCCATGGACCAGCTCATGGAATACAGTACCCGGGCCTACGTCTGCAGGGTCCGGTTTGTAGGAGAGCTTGTGCACAATGCTGGCACTGACGATCTTTTCGGCGTCGACGTCTTCCGCGCGGCGCTTGAGCACCCGGCCAAAGGTGCGTGGATCGTACGCCGGCCGGGGTACCTTCGACCAAATCCGGTCCGAACGCCTATCCAGCATATGCACTAGTTGGAAGATGAAATGGAGATAGAAGTAGGTCACCGGCCTGTCAAAGACACGCCAATACAGACGCAGTGAATCCCTGACGAGATGAGTCAGATAGTGTCCGGGACGACTGGCCAGGAACCAGCTGGAAATGGTTTTTTCCTTGGTTTCGAACGCGAAAAACCCTGCCTCGCCTACCAGTTCGTCGAAGTGATCCTGGAGACGCACGGTGGGCAAGCACGTGGCATCGATCCAGATGCCGCCGTGCTTGGCGAGGAGCTCAAACCTCAGAACGTCCGAGAACGCGGTTCGGTTGTCTCCCAGCATTTCCCGCAGGCCGGGCGGCAACTCAACCCAGTCCGACAAATTTTCGTCTGTTAGGACCACGATGTCATCGGCGTTATGCAGGCGGTGGAGCTCCGCGTGGCAGAACCTCACGATCTCAGGAGCATTCTCGAAACCCTGCCCCCAATAGACAAAGATCTTCGGCGTCCAATCCTCAGGCACCACATACTCTGCATTGAACACTTTGGCGTCCCGGGCCATTGGAGCCATGCGGAGGCGAAGGAGGTTCCTTAGCTGCACGCGCGCCCGGAAGGCCCGTGGCGATTCTGCCAGAAGGTCCCAATCGTCTTGGCACGCATAGACGTCCTTCTCCAACGCTTCGGCAAAGAGCTTCCGCGCCTGCTCTTTTGTCTCTTTTTGTCGCGCTGCGATGGTTCCTGCACGATTAATACGATCAATTTCGCGACGCAGCTCAAAGCCCGATGTCAAGGTTTCCCCCCATTTGTTCGATGTGTCCAATGATCCTGCTGGCGGCCAGCCTGCCTGATGCACGGTCGGACCGTGCTCCCCGCCAAGCGTGAACGGCGGGGCTTCCACCAGCCAAGCCCCAGGAACTTCGTCAGCGCCCCAGCACGACTGTCATTACGACAATATTAGGGCCTGGAACCCGGCCCGCCACATCGGCCTCTTCGCGGTAACCGGAGTGAATGGATGGGTTGACCGATACGCCGGGTTCTGTGTTCCCGCGCTGTTGCCGGCGCGGGACTAGCGGCCATCCATCTACGGACGCCGTTGCCGACGCCCTCCAGCGGCCTACCCGGACACTCGGGCGAGCAGCCCTCAAACGTGCCCTGTCTGGCCTTGCTCCGGGTGGGGTTTACCTAGCCTTCCCGGTCACCCGGGAAGCTGGTGGTCTCTTACACCACCGTTTCACCCTTACCTGCCCTGCTGCCTGTGCAAGCACACGCCGCATGGAGGCGGTCTATTCTCTGTGGCACTGGCCTGCGGGTTACCCCGAGTGGGCGTTACCCACCACCCTGCTCTGCGGAGCCCGGACGTTCCTCGAGCCACTTGCGTGACGCGCGGCCGCCTGGTCAACCCATCCGCTGTCCAGTCTACGTTCTCCCGGCCGGCGCAGCCGCACCGCGGCCTTTCGGGGCCGCCGGTGGGAGAATTTAAGCAGGGTTCCTGCTACTCAAGGAAGAGTGATCCCGGTGAACTGGACCGCCATCATCATCTGGCTGTTGGCCATCGTCCTGGTGGCTATTCTCGCCAAGATGTCGATCAAGATTGTGCGCCAGTACGAACAGGGCGTCCTGTTCCGCCTGGGCCGGGTGGTCGCGGTACGGATGCCCGGCCTGCGGTTCATCATCCCGGTGGTGGACCGGCTTCAGCTGGTGAGCCTGCGGATCGTGACAATGCCGATCCAGTCACAGGGCATCATCACCCAGGACAACGTCAGCGTCGATATCTCGGCAGTTGCGTACTACCGGGTGATCGACTCCGTGAAGTCCGTCGTGGCGATCGAAGACGTGGCCGCGGCCATCAACCAGATCGCCCAGACCACCCTGCGGAAAGTGGTCGGCCGCCACAGCCTGGACCAGACGCTGTCGGAGACTGAGCGCATCAACAGCGACATTCGGATAATCCTGGACGCGATGACCCTGGAATGGGGTGTCGAAGTGACGCTCGTCGAACTCAAGGACATCCAGCTCCCGGAGAGCATGAAGCGGGCGATGGCCCGGCAGGCGGAGGCCGAGCGGGAGAAGCGGGCGAAGATCATTTCGGCCGAAGGAGAGGCGATCGCCGCCGTGGCGCTCGGCGCGGCATCTGACACGATGATGGCCCACCCGGTAGCCCTGCAGTTGCGGAATCTTCAGTCCCTTGTCGAGATCGGGGTGGACAAGAACTCAACCGTCGTCTTCCCGGCGCCCCTGATGAGCACCATCGCCGAACTGGCCGCTTTCCTGGCACGCGAGGACCATGTGGCCAAGACAGCGATGCCGGCGACGGCGACGCCAGAGGCAACGACACCGGCGCCACCGATCAAAGCGGCATAGCGTCCGCGTCAGGCCTACTATCGAGGAATGGACGAGTCTGCCCTGACCCGGCGCCGGCTGCTTGAGCTGGCAGGGATCGGCTTGGGCGTGTCCGCGCTCACCGCCTGCACAGGCGGCATCCCGCCTCCCGACACCTCTGCGCGCATGCCAACCGGTACCCTGACAGCGCCGCCGGCTCCCCCGGCGCGGCTCAGAGTCCGGACGAGCTCAGGTTCGTTCCTCTCGGCTTTCCGCCCCGGAATCTCCACCCGTTGGTCGCTGGCTGCACCCGAATTGCCGCCCGGCGGCTCGCAGCCCGAATTGCCCGTGGCAGTGTTTCTCCACGGACTGGGCGGCAGCCACGCCGTCCTGCTGGAGGACCTGGCGGCCCACGAGCCCCTCCAACGGCACCTCGACGACGGCGGCACACCCTTCGCGATGGCTGCGGTGGACGGCGGAAACACGTGGTGGCATCGCCGCGCCGACGGCAGCGACACCCAGTCGATGCTGGTGAAGGAGTTTGTTCCGCTCCTGGGCAGCCAGGGCTACGACCTTGGCAGGATCGGCCTCGTCGGCATCTCCATGGGAGGCTTCGGCGCCCTCCTCCTGGCCTCGCAGGGCCGGCTGCCCGGAGTCCGCGCCGTCGCGGCCATGAGTCCGGCGGTCTGGGACCACTACGACCCCCGGGAGGGATCCGCCTTCGACGGACCGGCCGATTTCGCGGCACATGACGTGTTCGCGCTCCGGTCCCGGCTCGCGGCGGTGCCGAAACGGATCGACTGCGGCACCGGGGACGATCTTGCCGCCACGGTCCATGCGTACCGTGCAGGACTGCCGGGCTACGTCGAGGGTGGTTTCCGGCCCGGCGGCCACGATAGCAGCTACTGGCGGTCCGTCCTGCCCGAGGTGGTGTCATTTTTGGGCGTCAACCTCGCCTGAACCCGCCGCCGGTAGGATCGTACGGTGCTAATTCTGTTGCCGCCCTCCGAGGGCAAGACTCCCGTTGCGCGCGGGGACGCCGCCGACTGGGGCGCCTTGAGCTTTCCCGCCCTCAACAGCTCCCGCGCCAAGGTCCTGGAGGCGCTCGGCACCGTCAGCGCCCACGCGGACGCGCTGGCGCTTCTGGGCGTCGGCGCTTCCCTGAGCGCCGACGTCGAACGCAATACGCGGCTGCACGCGGAACCTGCCGCCCCGGCCCACCAGGTGTATTCCGGGGTGCTCTTTGACGCCCTCGGCTACAACTCGCTGACCCCGGCGCAGCGGAGGAAGGCCGACGAATCGGTGCTGGTGGTCTCCGCCCTGTGGGGCGCCATCCGCTTCGCCGACCGCGTGCCCGCCTACCGGCTGTCGATGGGGACTTCGCTGCCCGACGTCGGACGGCTCGCCTCATTCTGGAAGCCGCAACTGAACGACGCCCTGGCGGCGGCCACTACGGGTGAGTTGTTAGTGGATTGCCGGTCCAGCACCTACGCCGCGGCGTGGACTCCGCCGCCGGAACAGACGGTGGCCGTGAACGTCTTCACCGAGACCGCCGGCGTGCGCAAGGTGGTCAGCCACTTTGCCAAGCACACCCGGGGCGAACTGGCACGGCATTTGCTCAGCCGCCGGGGCAAGGCGCCCCAAACCCCCGCACAGCTGCAGAAGGCGGCGGCGGAGAAGTGGGTTGCCGAACTCGTTGAGGGCACGGCCCGGAAGCCTCACACCCTGAACATCATCCTGCCGAACTGACGCGCAGGCGGGTGCTTAGGCCCACTCGGACGAGCGCACAAGGATGCAGCCGGAGTCCGGGCAGAACACGATGTCGTCCTCGGCTGCGGCCTTGATCTCGGCCAGGTCGCCCGGGCTCAGGTGCATGCCGGAGCCTTCCGAGGTGCCGTGGAAGAGCCGGGCAGCGCCGACGCCACGCTTGGCCAGGGTCTTCTCGTAGACGGCGAGCATTCCGGCGTCGAGTCCGGCGGCGAACTCGGCACGCTGCCCGCGCACCACCGTGGCTTCGGCGGCAATCTCGGCCAGCTGCTCGTCCAGCTCGGCACGGATGGAGCCGAAGGAGCCTTGGATGTCGTCCACAATCTGCTGCTGGGCCGCCTGGCGGGCGCGGAGCGAGTCGAGCCGTTCGAGGACTTCGAGCTCCACGTCCTCGAGGTCCGAGCGGCGCTTGTTCAGGGAGACAAGGTCCCGCTGCAGGGCGACGAGGTCCTTGGACAGCCCCGTGCCGCTGTTGAGCCTGGCCTCGTCGCGTTCGATCCGGGAGGCGACCTGCTCGACGTCGGCCTCTGAGCGCTTGAGCTCCAGTTCAGCATCGTGGACGGCCACCTTCGCGGCACCGAGCTCACCGTTGGCCACGCTGAGGGCGGCTTCCAGGTCCGTGATGCGGGAATCGCTTTCAAGGCTTCGCCGGCGGTTGGACAAGGACTTGAGCTTGGCATCGAGTCCCTGCAATTCGAGCAACTTCAACTGTTCCGCCGGTGCTGCCTTGGCCACTATTTACCTCCGCTAAATCCAATCCGGCCGAAGCCGGGCACCGTCCCGGCGCTCCTTAGACTCTAGCGCCTAGCGTACTCCCCGGCCTCGCTACGCTCACCCGGGGCCCCTCGCACGCCAGGCTTAGCCCGGAGTCAGAATGAAGTCCCACGGGTCGCTGTTGGTGCTGCTCACCCGGATCTCGACATCATGGCCCTGGTCGCTGAGCACATTGCCCAGCGCTTCGGCGGCCGCCGGCAGCCACAGCCATTCGCTGGCGAAGTGGGAAACGTCGATCAGGTACGGCCGGTCGTTGACCGCCGCCTCCCGGGCTTCCGATGCCGGGTGGTGCCGCAGGTCCGCCGTGACGTAGACGTCCGCGTTGCTCGCCCGCACCTCGCCGAAGAGGGAATCGCCGGCGCCGCCGCAGACAGCCACCCGCCGGATCAGCCCGTCCCGGTCCCCCGAGACACGCACGCCGCCAGCCACCGAGGGCAGGATGCCGTACACGCGGGCCGCGAAATCACCCAGCGTCAGGACCTCGTCGAGGTCGCCGACGCGGCCGATGCCTTCCTCGGGGAGCCCGTTCGCGGCCGGCGTCAGCGGGGCCACGTTCTGCAGGCCCAGCGCGTCCGCCAGGACGTCGGAAACGCCCCCGACGGCGGAGTCACCGTTGGTGTGCACGGTCAGCAGCGCGGTCCCGGACTCGATGAGACGGTGCACGGCCTTGCCCTTGGCCGTATTCGCAGCCACGGACGTCACGCCCTTGAGCAGCAGCGGATGGTGCGTGATGAGCAGCTCGGCACCGAAGTCGATCGCTTCCTCGATCACGTCAATTGTCGGATCGACCGCGAACATGACCCGGTGCACCTCGGCGCCCGGATGGCCCGCCACGAGGCCCACCTCGTCCCAGTCCTCGGCCAGCGACTCGGGCCAGAGCTCCTCCACGGCCAGCTGGATCATGCCCAGCGTCGCGGAGCCGGAGGCCTCACCGGCGCCAGTATCGCCGTCGACGGCGGCAGCAGGGCGGTCGGATTCCGCTGAAACATCGGTGTTCACAGGTTCCATACCCCCATTTTTACCCTATCCGCGCGCGCCCCGGTCACTCGTAACACTCCCGTAAGGTGGGTGGGGAATCATCGGGGCCCTCGAACCATTGAACAGTGCATGAGAACTTTTGTGCTCGGCGGAGGCTGCTTCTGGTGCCTCGACGCCGTCTACCAGAAAACCAAGGGCGTCAGCTCGGTCGTCTCGGGCTACACCGGCGGCCATGACCACAACCCCGACTACTACTCTGTGTGCTCCGGGACCACAGGCCACGCCGAGGTGGTGGCGGTGACATTCGACGAGGACGTCATTCCCGCCGAAGTCATCCTGGACATGTTCTTCGCCCTCCACGACCCAACCACGCTGAACCGGCAGGGCTACGACGTCGGGACCCAGTACCGTTCCTCAATGTTTTACGAGACCACCGAGGAAAAGATCCTGTTCGAGGAGGCGATCGAACGGAACCAGGCCCTGTGGCGGCACCCGATCGTCACCGAGGTCAGCCGGCTGCCGAAGTTCCATGTGGCCGAGGAAATCCACCAGGACTTCTTCGCCAAGTACCCGGAGCAGGGCTACTGCCAGGTCATCATCAACCCGAAGCTGGCTAAGGCGAGGAAATATTACTCTGCATGGCTTAATGCTTAGCTAGGGCCTGTGACCGCTCGTTAGGCTGACCTCAGTCAACCCTCTTCAAAGACAGGCATACATACATGGCACCGATCTATGACGATGTAACCCAGCTGGTGGGCGGAACTCCGCTGGTCCGGCTGAACCGGCTGACAGAAGGCCTGGACGCCACTGTGGCGGTCAAGCTGGAGTTCTACAACCCGGCCAACAGCGTCAAGGACCGGATCGGCGTCGCCATCATTGATGCTGCCGAGAAGTCCGGTGCCCTCAAGCCCGGCGGCACCATTGTCGAAGGCACGTCCGGCAACACCGGAATCGCCCTGGCCATGGTGGGCGCGGCCCGCGGCTACCGGGTCATCCTGACTATGCCGGAAACCATGTCCACCGAGCGCCGGGTCATGCTGCGCGCGTACGGCGCCGAGATTGTCCTGACCCCCGGCTCCGAGGGCATGCGCGGTGCCGTGGAGAAGGCCCAGGAGATCGTGGCCAACACGGAGAACTCCATCTGGGCCCAGCAGTTCGCCAACGAGGCCAACCCGGAGGTCCACCGCCGCACCACGGCCGAGGAAATCTGGGTCGACACCGACGGCAAGGTGGACATCTTCGTCGCCGGTGTCGGCACCGGCGGCACCGTTACCGGCGTCGGCCAGGTCCTGAAGGAACGCAAGCCGGAGGTCCAGATCGTCGCCGTCGAGCCGAAGGACTCCGCCATCCTCAACGGTGGCGCCCCGGGCCCGCACAAGATCCAGGGCCTCGGCGCGAACTTCGTCCCGGAAATCCTGGACACCAACGTCTATGACGAGGTCATCGACGCCACGCTGGAAGACTCCGTCCGCGTCGCGCGCGAGCTCGGCATCAAGGAAGGCATCCTGGGCGGCATCTCCTCCGGCGCCATCGTCTGGGCGGCCCTGGAGCTCGCCAAGCGCCCGGAGAACGCCGGTAAACTCATTGTTGCTGTGGTTTGCGACTTTGGTGAGCGTTACATCTCCACCGTGCTGTACGACGACATCCGCGGCTAAGTCCGCTGACCCACGATTGCCCAGAAAGGTCTTTGTGAGCTTCTTCGCAAGACTGAAGGAAGACCTCGACGCCGCCCGGTCCCACGACCCGGCGGCTCGAGGTTCTTTTGAGAACTTCTTCGCCTATTCCGGCCTGCACGCGATCTGGTTCCACCGCCTGACGCACCGGCTGTGGCAAAACCCGGCCCTGCGGTTCCCGGCGCGGCTCATCTCCCAACTCGCCCGGTTCCTCACCGGCATCGAGATACACCCCGGCGCGACCATCGGCCGGCGCTTCTTCATCGACCACGGCATGGGCGTGGTCATCGGCGAGACCGCCGAGATCGGCGAGGACGTCATGATCTACCACGGCGTGACCCTCGGCGGCCGCTCGCTCGCCAAAATCAAACGCCACCCCACCATCGAGGACCGCGTGGTGATCGGTGCCGGGGCCAAGGTTCTGGGCCCCATCACCATCGGCCGGGACAGCGCCGTCGGCGCCAACGCCGTGGTGGTCAAGGATGCCCCGGCCGAATCAATCGTCACCGGCGTGCCGGCCACCTGGCGGCACCGCGACGCGCAGCGCGAGACCAAGCCCGCCGTCGACCCGGCCGAATACCTGATCGATTACCACATCTAGGGCGTCTTAGCCGGGGAACCGTTTGTAGATGTTCCAGAGGACGGCGTCGAACGCCCGGTCCGGCAGCAGGTGGCGCAGCAGCAGGATCCCCCGGGCGCTGGCACCCACCGGGTACCGCGTCTTGGGCCGCCGCGCGGTCGCGGCGTGCAGGATCGCCTCGGCCGCGAGCTCGGGCCGCGACGACGTTGCGGGGTTGTCCGTGGTGCCCAGCGCCGCCGCCACCACCTTGGCCTGGGCCGCATAGGGGCCGTTTCCGGAGCTGGCCAGCAGCCCCTGCGCCGCAATGGCGCCCCACTCGGACTGCGTCCCGGCCGGCTCGATGACGGCCACATCAATACCGTGCGGCTTGAGCTCGAGCCGCAGCGAATCGCTCAGGCCCTCCACGGCGAACTTGGTCGCGTGGTACCAGGCGCCCAGCGGCTCGTACATCTTGCCGCCGATCGATGAGATGTTGATGATCCTGCCCGAACGGGCGGCCCGCATGGCGGGGATCACGAGCTGAGTCATGCGCGCCAGGCCGAAGACGTTCACGTCGAATTGCCGCCGGCCCTCAGCCAGTTCGACCTCCTCGAGCGAACCGTACGTCCCGTAGCCGGCGTTGTTGACCAGGACGTCGATCCGGCCGTGTGCTGCCAGCACGTCCCCGACGGCGGCGCTCATCGAGGCCTCATCGGTCACGTCCAGTGCCACCACCTTGACCCCGGATGCCTTCAGCGGCTCCATCAGCTCCACCCTGCGGGCCCCGGCATAGACGGTGAAGCCGGCCGAGGCAAGCTTTTTCGCGGTTTCGAAGCCGATGCCGGTGGAGGCACCGGTGACAAATGCTACGGGCTGGGGCATGAGTTGAACTCCTAGGGCGCTGAACTCCCGGGGCAGGAGCGGTGCGGAAACACGGACGGCCGGCGCCTCCCAGCGTATCTGGAAAGCACCGGCCGTCGCGTCGGAACGGGGTGGGTCAGTGGGTGTCGACTGCCTCGATCTCGGACTTGTCCTCGCCCCAGAGGGTGTGGAACGTGCCCTCGGCGTCGACGCGGCCGTAGGTGTGCGCCCCGAAGAGGTCACGCTGGCCCTGGATGACGGCGGCCGGCAGGCGCTTGCGGCGCAGGCCGTCGTAGTAGGCCAGCGAGGAGGAGAACACCGGCACCGGGATGCCGAGCTGCACCGCGGTGGACACCACCCGGCGCCAGGCCGGAAGGACTTCGGCGATCGCCTTGGTGAACGCCGGGGCGAAGAGCAGGTTGGCCGGCTTCTCCTCAGCGGCGTAGGCCTTGGTGATCTCCTTGAGCAGTTCCGCACGGATGATGCAGCCGCCGCGCCACAGCGAGGCGATTTCATCCAGCTTCAGGTCCCAGCCGTATTCCTTGGCCGCGGAGGTGAGCATGTCCAGTCCCTGGGCGTAGGAGACCAGCTTGGAGGCGTAGAGCGCCTGGCGGACGTCCTCGACGAAGCTCTCGGAGACCTCGACGGCGGCCTCGCCGCCGGCCAGCAGCTCCTGTGCCAGCACGCGCTGCTCGGCCTGTGAGGACAGGGCCCGGGCGAAGACGGACTCGGCAATGCCCGACGTCGGGGAGCCGAGCTCAAGGGCGGAGATGACCGTCCAGCGGCCGGTGCCCTTCTGGCCGGCGGCATCCACCACGACGTCGACGAACGGCTTGCCGGTCTTCGCATCGACGTGGCCGAGGACCTCGGCGGAGATTTCGATCAGGAAGGAGGCGAGGTCACCCTTGTTCCACTCTTCGAAGATCTTGGCCTGCTCGGCCGGTTCGATCCCGGCGCCGGAGCGCAGGAGGTCGAAGGCCTCGCCGATGACCTGCATGTCGGCGTATTCGATGCCGTTGTGGACCATCTTGACGAAATGGCCGGCGCCGTCGGTGCCGATCCAGGCGCAGCAGGGCTGGCCGTCGACGTGCGCGGCGATCTTTTCCAGCAGCGGGCCGAGGRCGTCGTAGGACTCCTTGGAACCGCCCGGCATGATTGAGGGGCCGTTGAGGGCACCTTCCTCGCCACCGGAGACACCGATGCCGACGAAGTGCAGGTCCTTCTTGGCGAGCGCAGCCTCGCGGCGGCGGGTGTCCTCGTAGTGCGAGTTGCCGGCGTCGATGATGATGTCGCCCGCTTCCAGCAGCGGCTCAAGCTGCTCGATCACGGAGTCGACCGGCTTGCCGGCCTTGACCATGATCAGCACGCGGCGCGGCTTCTCCAGCGAATCAACGAGTTCCTGGAGGGTCTCGGTGCGGACGAAGTCGCCCTCATCGCCGTACTTGGCGAGCAGGGTGTCTGTCTTTTCCACGGACCGGTTGTGCAGGGCAACGGTGAAGCCGTTCCGGGCCAGGTTGCGTGCGAGGTTGGCCCCCATCACCGCGAGGCCGGTAACACCGATGTGTGCTGACATCAAAAACTCCAATTCATTTTTGTACACGATGATTTCTGTAGACCACGTGTACGGCGATTCGTCTCAGACGTTCATCTAGGACTCGGCAGGTTGCGCCGCGGAGGGCGGAACCCGCTCTTGAGGATTGTGGCTGTCCTTAAACCATATGTATATCCGCGGGCCGCGGGAAAGCCGCGCCCACGGAGCGGAATGCTGCGCGTCATAAACAGTCTATGATCACCGGCGTGCGCCCCTCCGGTCGGCCCGGACCATGCCCACCGCATTATGCTTACGACTATGTCAACCAGCCTCCACCACCGTGCCATTGAGCACCTCGGGACCCGGATCGTGGCCGGCGAGCTTCCGGCCGGTCACGTCATGCTTGCCGAGCACCTTGAGGACGAACTCAAGGTCTCCCGCTCCGTGGTCCGGGAGGCGGTCCGGGTCCTCCAGTCCCTGGGCCTGGTGGAGACCATCAAACGCGTCGGCATCCGGGTGCTGCCCTCGAACCGGTGGAACCCCTTCGACCCGCTCGTGATCCGCTGGCGGCTGGCCGGCGAAGGCCGCGGCGCCCAGCTGCGCTCCCTGGCCGAACTCCGCACCGCCGTCGAGCCGGTGGCCGCCGAGCTGGCCGCGGCCAACGCCCCCGAGGAGCTCCGCCGGGAACTCGTGGAGATCTCGCACGCCATGCGCGACGCCGGGCAGGCCGGGGACGTGCCCCGGTTCCTCGAGCTGGACATCCTGTTCCATTCCCTGCTGCTGACCGGCTCGGGCAACGAGATGTTCGCCAACATGGTGGGCCAGGTGACCGAGACGCTGACCGGCCGCACCATCCACGGCCTGATGCCGGACCATCCGCGGGAGACGGCGCTGCGGTGGCACGTGGAGGTCGCCGAGGCCATCGCCGCCGGGGATGCCGCCGCCGCCCGCGAGGCCTCGAACCGGATCATGCGCGAGACCATTTCGGAGATGGAGCCTAGCTGGAAGAACCAGCCGCGGGTGTTTGTCCCGGTCGAGCGCCACTAACCCGCCACTGGCCGTCCCGGGCCCGACGGCGGCGCTCCTCACGCCGGTGCCGGCCTGAAGTCCAGCAGCACCTTCCCCGAAACAGCCGCGTTCCTGGCGACCTCGAACGCTTCCAGTCCGCGGTCCAGGCCAAAGGTATGGGTCACCACGGGGTCCACCCGCAGGGAGCCGTCGGCGAGCGCCGCTATGACGTCATCGATTTCGTCATTGAAGCGGAAGGAGCCCACCAGCTCCAGCTCGCGGGTAATGGCCAGGGAGATCAGGACCGGCTGCGGGCCGGAAGGAAGCAGCCCCACCATCACCACCCTGCCGCCACGGACCGCGCCCGTGATCGCCGAGGCCAGGCCCCGGTGGCTGCCCGAGGACTCGATGACGACGTCCGCCTCAACCGCGGCGATCGCCCCGGCGTCGTCCCCCTTGAGGACCGCGTCGGCCCCCACGGCACGGGCTATCTCCAGCGGCCGCTCGTGCATGTCCACGGCCACGATCCGGCCGGCGCCGGCGCGTTTGAGCACGGCCACGGCCAGGGCCCCGATGGGACCGCTGCCGATCACCAGCGCCGTCTTTCCCGCCACGGCCCCGGCGCGCGACACGGCGTGCCAGGCGACGCTGGCCGGTTCCGCCAGGGCCGCGGTCCGCAGGTCCAGCCCCGCCGGCAGCGGCCGGAGCATCCGGGCCGGCAGGTTCACATACCGGCTGAATGCCCCGTCCGTGTGCGGAAACCGTGCGGCGCTGCCCAGATAGGTGCAGCCCGGTGACAGATTCGAACGCTCCGCCGGGTACCGGGCGCCGCCCGGGCCCGGCGTGGCGGGATGCACCGCGACGGCCGTGCCGGGCCCCGGCCCCGAGCCGTCAGCGGCGGCGCGGATCACGGTCCCCACGATCTCGTGGCCCAGGACCATGGGAGCCTTGAGGACGGATTCGCCCGCGGCGCCGTGCAGCCAGTAGTGCAGGTCTGAGCCGCAGATGCCGCCGAAGGCCACGTCGATGACGGCTTCACCGGGCGCCGGCGCGGGCACGGGGATATCCTCGATCCGCAGGTCGCCCGCGGCGTGGGCCACCACGGCCGCGGCCGTGGCCGGAAGTGCTGCCACGGTGCCCATCAGACCACCACCGTCATTCCGCCGTCGATGAAGATGGTCTGGCCGTTGACGAAGTCTGACCCGTCGGAGGCCAGCCACACGGCGGGTCCGGCCAGGTCCTGCACGGTCCCCCAGCGGTGCGCGGGGGTCCGGCCCAGGATCCAGGCGTTGAACTGCTCATCGTCAACAAGGTTTTGGGTCATCTCGGTGTGGATGTAGCCCGGCGCGATCCCGTTGATCTGCAGGCCCGAGGCGGCCCATTCCGCGGTCATGGCCCGGGTCAGGTTCCGCAGACCGCCCTTCGCCGCGATGTAGGGCGCGATGGTGGGCCGGGCGAGGTCGGTCTGAACCGAGCAGATGTTGATGATCTTGCCCCGGCCCCGCGGGATCATGTGCCGGGCCGCTTCCCGCCCCACCAGGAACGCGCTGGTCAGGTCCGTGGAGATCACCCGTTCCCAGTCGGACACGTCGAGCTCGAGCATCGGGACCCGGTGCTGGATGCCGGCGTTGTTGACCAGGATGTCCAGCGGGCCAACGTTCTCCTCCACCCAGGCGATGCCCCGGGCAGCCCCGGTGTCGCTGGTGACGTCGAAGGCGCAGCTGTGCACCCGGCCCGGCGCGTAGTCCGCGGCCATCGCGGCCTCGGCGGCCTTGAGACGCTCGGGGTTGATGCCGTTGAGCACCACGGTGGCGCCGGCGTCGGCCAGGGCCCGGGCCAGGGCGTTGCCGATTCCCCGGCTCGAACCGGTCACCAGGGCCACGCGCCCGGTCAGGTCAAAAAGTCCACTCATGGTTCACTGATCCTCATTGGTCTTTGCTGCTGTGTTGGCTGTTGGCTTGTCGCTGGGGTTGTCACGTGCGTTGTCGCTGAGGTTGGAAATGGCCTGCCGCACGACGGCGAGGTCCCGGTCCCCCAGCCCCTGGCGCTTGAGTTCCGCGTAGAGCTCGGCGCCGGCGGCCGCCATCGGCACTGCGGCACCCGCGGCCGCGGCGCTCTCGAGCACGAAGGAGAGGTCCTTGTGCATGAACTTGGCGGGTCCGGTGGGCTCGTAGTCCCTGGCGGCGAGCCGCGGGCCCACGATGTCCAGGACCCGGCTGCCCGCCAGTCCGCCCGCGAGCACCTCGTAAAGGGCGGGCACCTCCATGCCGGAGCGTTCGGCGAGCTCCGCGGCCTCGGCGAGCGCCGCCGTCGTGGTTCCCACGATCAGCTGGTTGCACGCCTTGGCGAGCGACCCCGATCCCAGCGGTCCCAGCCGCCGCACGGTGCTGCCCATCGCGCCAAAGAGCGGCAGGAGCCGGCGGAAGTCGCCGTCGCTGGCGCCCGCCATGATGGCAAGGGTGCCGTCCGCCGCGCCCTTGGTGCCGCCGCTGACGGGCGCATCAACGACGACGGCGTTGCCTCCGCTCGCCTCCGCGACCCGTGCCCCGAAGTCCCGCACGCCGGACGGCGAGACGCTGCTCATCACCACGACGGCGGTTCCGGGCGCGGGCGGGCTGGCGGTCCAGCCGGCCAGGAGCGCGGCACTCGCGTCCTCAATGTCGGACAGATCCGGCAGCATGAAGACGATGACGGGCTGGTCGCGGAGCCCCTCGACCTTGGCCACGCGCGAGCCGCCCTGGGCCTCGAAGGCGTCCAGCGCAGCCGGCGAACGGTTCCAGGCGGTGACGGTCCATCCTGCCGCGAGGAGGTTGGCGGCCATCGGCGCGCCCATCAGGCCGAGGCCGACAAACCCGGCCTCCCTGCGGTCCATCTCCATGCGTTGCCCTCACTTCGTCGTGGTTAATCTTGGAATTCTGTTCAGCATCCTAGCCTCCATTCAGTATGATGAACACTATGACGACCAAAACCACCGTCGCGATCGCCGTCCCGCTCGAAGCAGAGCTGGTGGACCGCATCCGCGCCGTAGATCCGTCCGTGACCGTCCTCTACGACCCCGAGCTCTTGCCGCCGGAACGTTTTCCCGCCGACCATGCGGGTGACCCGGACTTCCGCCGGACGCCGGAACAGGAAGAGCGCTACTGGGACATGCTCAACACGGCCCAGGTCCTGTACGGGCTCCCCAACGAAAGCCCGGCAGGCCTCGCCCGGATCGCCGGCAGCAATCCCCGGCTTGAGTGGATCCATGCCATGGCGGCCGGCGCCGGCGGTGCCGTGAAGGCATCGGGGCTGGACGCCGCGACGCTGCAGAAGTTCAGGGTCACCACCTCGGCCGGGGTGCACGCCCTGCCGCTGGCCGAGTTCGCCGCCCTGGGCATCCTCAACGGCTTCAAGCGCAGCGCCGAGCTGGCCCAGGACCAGGCGGCCAAGCTCTGGCCCGAGCTCCGCACCCCCACCCGCCTGGTCAACGGCTCCCGCCTGGTGGTCACCGGGCTCGGCGAGATCGGGCTCGAGACCGCACGGATCGCCCGCGCCCTGGGCATGAGCGTCAGCGGGACCAAACGGACCGTGGAGGCCATCGACGGGATCGAGACGGTCACGGACAACGACGGCCTCGCCGGCCTGCTGGGCACCGCCGACGCCGTCGTCAATACCCTGCCCGGTACGCCGTACACCGAGAAGCTCTTCAGCCGCGAGGTCTTCGCCGCAATGAAGCCCGGAACGGTCTTCGTCAACGTGGGCCGCGGCACCGTGGTGGATGAAGAGGCGCTCCTGGAGGCCCTGGGCAACGGCCAGGTCTCCTATGCCTGCCTGGACGTCTTCGCCGTGGAGCCGCTCCCGCAGGACAGCCCGCTGTGGACCCACCCCAGGGTGATGGTGAAACGGGCGGCCCCCCGCAACCGGGGGGCCGCCCTTTGCGTTGGGCGAGGCAGGTTCCGCCCGTCGACGTGGTATTCGGGTCGCGCAGAAACGGGGCCGGCCCCTTCCTGGGTGGAAGGGGCCACGGCCTGTGCTGCGCGGACGGAGCGTCTGCGGCCCGGATACCGCCTAGTGCGCATCCTCCGTCAGGAGAAGGTCGCGTCCCACCGTCTCGGGCGTGAAGAAGGTGGTGACGAACGAGATCAGCGCCAGGACCAGCGAGTAGATGGCGAGCACCAGCCAGGAATGGTCCGTGGCGGCCAGCAGCGCGGCGCCGACCAGCGGGACCAGTCCGCCGGCCAGGACGGCGGAGAGCTCCCGGCTCATGGCCACGCCGGTGAAGCGGTACTGCGAGCCGAAGAGTTCAGGCAGCAGCGGGCACTGCGGGCCGAGCATGGACTGAACGCCGAGGGCGATGCCCACCACCATGACAATCCAGACCAGCGTGACATTGCCCAGCGTCACCAGGTAGAACGCCGGCAGCGCGATGAGCGCCTGGAACAGTGCACCGTAGCGGTAGACAGGCACCCGGCCGAACCGGTCGGACAGCGCACCGAACGTGATCACCATGACGGCCGCGAAGCCCGCGGCGATGAGCAGGCCGACCGGACCGATGAACTTGTCGCCGGGAAAAACGCCGTCCTTGGCCGCCAGGAACGCGATGAGCAGGGCGGAGTAGATCGAGGAATTGCCGTTTTCGCCCATCCGCAGGCCGATGCCGATCAGCACGTTCTTCTTCGAGTGCTTCCACAGCTGGCCGATGGGGTTCTTGACCACGTTCTTGTGCTTTTCCAGTTCCTGGAAGACGGGCGTTTCCTTCAACCGGAGACGGATGAAGATGGCCACCACAACCAGGAGCACGCTGGCCAGGAAGGGCACCCGCCATAGCCAGCCCTCCAGGACGGCCTTGTCTGCCATGGCAATGAGCGCGAATGTTCCGGCGCCGAGCAGGGTTCCCAGCTGGATGCCGACGAACGGGAGCGACGCGAAGAAGCCACGACGGCGGCGCGGCGCGACTTCGGAAATGAGCGTGGTGGCACCGGCCTGTTTAGCGCCGGCACCCAGTCCCTGCAGGATGCGCAGCGTCACCAGAAGAACGGCGCCGAGCATGCCGGCCTGTTCGTACGTCGGCAGCAGGCCGATGGCGAAGCTGGCGGTCCCCATCAGGCCGATGGTGAGGATCAGGACCATCTTGCGGCCGAACCGGTCGCCGATGTAGCCGAAGACCATCCCGCCGAAGGGCCGGGCCGCGAAGCCCACACCGTACGTGGCGAAGGATGCAATCAGGGCCCCGTCCTCGCCGAGCGGTTTGAAGAACAGCGGGCCGAAGATCAGGGCGGAGGCCAGCCCGTAGATGTAGAAGTCGTAGTACTCCAGCGCGGAGCCCACAGAGCTGGCAAGCGTTGCCCGTCGCAGCTGTTCCGGATCGACGACGGCGCCGTCCGCTTCAGCGAGCGGTGTATTAGTACTAGTTGTCACAAGCACTCCCTCAAGAACACTCCAGACCCCCGTTGGTCTGGTGGGTGTGAGCAACCCCAAGGAGTCGATCACTATGCTGAACAGCGTACAGCATAGTGATCGCCTAGCCAATGAATAATCAGATTTATTCCGGGGCGTCCCAAAACGCCCCGCGGCGCGGGCCCCTAGCCCATGGGATTGCCGAGGGACCGGGCGAGGTCCTGGAGTTCCTTCACCATCATGGCGCCCTGCTCCTGCGAGTAAGTCGCCTTCAGCGCGGTGACCGAAAGGCCGAGGCTGGGCCCGTGTGCGCCCCGGGTCGGGACGGCGACGGCCAGGCACACGACGCCGGTGGTGGATTCCTCGTCCTCGAACGCATACCCCTGCTCCCGGATGAGCGTGAGCTGCGCCTTGAGCTCGGCACCCGTGCGGAGCGACTTCGGCGTCAGGACCGGAAGAGTCGCGTCGTCGGGAAACATCTCGTCGACGTCGTGGTCATGCAGCCGCGCGATCAGTGCCTTGCCCACAGCACAGAGGGACACGGGCATCTTGTCGCCAATATTGGACGTCAGGCGCACCGCCGGGTGCCCTTCGTAGCGGGCGAGGTAAATGACATTTGTTCCGTCCAGCATGGCGATCCGGACCGTCTCTCCCGAAAGCGTCGGGGCTTGTTCACAGAAGCGGTAGAACTCCTGGACCTCGTCGAGGCGGCTGAGGTAGGCAGCACCGAGCTCAACCAACTTCCGGCCGAGGGTGAACTCCGCGCCCTGGCGGCTGATCAGCCTCGCCTCCTCGAGCGCGAGCAGGAGGTTGGAGGTGGAGGACTTCGGGATTCCCAGTTCCCGGGACAGGTCACTGAGCGTGAGGCGTCCGGTCGCGGATGCCGCCAGGGCTTCCATCACGGCGGCGGCACGGGTGACAGCCGGTGCGGGTGACGCGCTCCCCAATCCGTCGGAGGGTCGGGAAACTCGGGAATCGGCCATGATTCTCCTTCAGGTATCGCGCGCAAGTCGCCGCGCCACTCGTTCGAATGCCGTCCAGTCAGCTGAACACTAACCATCATAATGTCTGGCGCCTTGAACCGGGACCGGCAGGGCCCGTGCATCCATTGCTCCCCCGTCGGCGGGCCTCGTCGGGGACCGCCGGTCCCTTAGGCGGCAGATACCACGGGGTTCGTCAGCTCGCCGATGCCGGCAATGTGGCACGTGACGGTGTCGCCGGGGACGATCGGCGCACACTCGGCGGGGAATCCCGTCAGCACCAGGTCACCCGGGTGAAGGGTCATGAAGGATGTGAGATAGGTGAGGATTTCCTCGACATTCCAGCCAAGGTCGGCGGAGCTGGCTGCCTGGAGTTCCTGACCGTTGTGTTTGATGCCGATCGCCAGGTCGTCACCGTTCAGGTCCGTGACGATCCAGGGCCCCACGGGCGTGAACGTGTCCTGGCTCTTGGCGCTGATCCACAGCTCATCGGATTCCTGCAGGTTCCTGGCGGAGACGTCATTTCCAATGGTGTAGCCCAGGACCGCGCCCATGGCGTTGCCGGGCGTCAGTCCGCGGGCCCTGCTCCCGATGACGAGGGTCAGTTCGGCCTCCGGCTCGACGCGGCCCACGCCCGGCCGGAGTTCAACCGCGTCCCCCGGGCCGACCACGCTGGTGGACGCCTTGTGGAAGGCCTGCGGCGGAAGCCCGCGACCGGCGGCACCGGTATTGTGCGCCATGCCCAGGACGTTGGCCGGGACACAGGGCGCGAGGAACGTGAACGACGCTTCCTCCACCGTCGCGCCGACCTCCCAACCTCTGCGGGGCAGGCTGCCGGCATTGGCGGCAGAACCCGGGAACGGAGAGGGTGTCACCGTCCACACCCTGCCCGCCGCACTGCCAAAGTCCGCTGCGTCGTTGGCGACGAAGAAGTATTCGTCCCCGGCAGCCGGGGAAAGCGGGCGGACTCTGGCGATTCGGCGGGCACTCGTGGCGGTCATGAAAACATCCTAGGCGGCGGGCTCGCGGGGCCCGCGATTAGGCCATCGACTGGCGTAATTTTGGCGCGCAGAAACGCCGCCGGTGTTTCACATTTCCAAGCGTTCACGGTATATTCATTACAAGCCTTCCACCGCGGCATCCCCCAATAGTCGCGGTGGAAGGCTTTTCCAATGCCCGGGTGATACCACGGTCCGGGGTCCCCTTTTGAGCGGGCCGGGCCGGGCGATTGTTGCCCTCTCAGGCAGCCTATGCGGCGTCCGCAACGGCCCCCCGCAGCCGCCAGCCCCCACCGAGGCCGTCCCGGATCAGTTCCATGGTGGTCAGGGCAGATCCGCGGTTGCGGCCGAGCCTCGCCTGGACCTGCCAGACCTCGACATCCACACGGCTCAGGCCCTTGGGCATCCGGCGCTCGGCCTCCCACCAGCTGACCCGCTCGAACCAACGCACGGGCTCGGCCCCGATCAACCACTCCCTTCCCCCGCGCACTACCGCCAGGGGCCGCCCGTCCGGGCCTGTTTTCACCATCACGTGTTCCATGCCCGTCACAGTAGGGCGGAGCCCTGACATTTTCGGGGCGCGCAGCATCCCCCGCCGGGACGCACAAAACCCCGCCTTCCGGACCGAGTGGTCCGTAAAGGCGGGGTTTTCTGTGGTGGGTCCTACCGGGATCGAACCGATGACATCCACGGTGTAAACGTGGCGCTCTACCAGCTGAGCTAAAGACCCAAACCGCGGTATCCGCGCCTCAGCGCTTCAACCAACGAACAGCTACTGTACCGGACATCACCGGCCAAGCGCCAATCGGCCCGGCCATCGCTACAGGGGCGGCAGCTCGGCGGCGAGCCAGGTCAGGGCCCCGCTGACGCCTGCCTCCAGCTTGATGGTGGCGAGGCCGTCCCCGCGGGTCGGTCCCCTGTTGATGATAACCACGGCTTTGCCCTGCTTCGCCGCGTGGCGGACAAAACGCAGGCCGCTCATCACGGTCAGCGACGAGCCCGCCACCAGGAGCGCCCGCGCTGCGTCGACCATGGCGTAGGAGCGCTCCACCCGGTCCTTGGGCACGTTTTCCCCGAAGTACACGAAGTCCGGTTTCAGGGTGCCGCCGCAGGCCGGACAGCGGGCGACGATGAACGATCCAATCAGTTCGGTGTCCTCGACGGCGGCATCGGCGTCCGGTGCCATTTCAACCACCCCGGCCGCCTGTGCCCGTTCCAGGAACCCGGGGTTGAGTTCTTCCAGGACACCGGCCAGCATCCGGCGGCTGAACCGCCGGTGGCAGTCCAGGCACACCACCTGGTCGAACCTGCCGTGAAGGTCCACGACGTTAACGCTGCCGGCGTCCTCGTGGAGCCGGTCCACGTTTTGGGTGATGAGGCCGGTGAGAAGCCCCCGCTGCTCCAGCCGGGCTACAGCGGCATGGCCATCGTTCGGATCCGCCCTGCGCAGATGTGACCAGCCGATGTGGTTGCGGGCCCAATAGCGCTGACGGTTTCCCGGCTCGCCGATGAATTCCTGGTAGGTCATGGGGGTCCGCGGTGCGGCGCCGGGCCCGCGGTAGTCCGGGATGCCTGAATCCGTACTCAGGCCGGCGCCCGTCAGCACGGCGAACTGCTCCCCGGACAGGAGGCCGTGGATGCCTTGCAGGGCCTCCAACTCGGTGCGCTGGAGTTCCGCGGCGCTCCCGGCTGCCGTAACCGGCGGGAGGCTGGCAAACCCGGTCATGCCGATTCCTGGCCGCCGCTGCCTCACCGGATCAGCTCCCCCCGAGTCCCGCGAGGGCCGCCCGGTATTCGGCGAAGTCCCGGGCCTGGCCGCGCGGATTCACCACGACGTAGCGGACGATTCCCGCCGCGTCGATGATGAAGGTGCCGCGCAGCGCCATGCCGCTGTCAGGGTCGAACACGCCGTAAGCCGAGGCCACGGCGCCGTGCGGCCAGAAGTCGGCCAGCAGATCGAAGCCGTAGCCTTCCTTTTCGGCATAGGCACGCTGGGCGAATTTGCTGTCTACCGAGACTGCCAGCACGGCGGCGTCGGCATCCTCGAACAGTGCCAGGTTGTCCCGGATTTCACACAGTTCCCCGGTGCAGATCCCGGAGAAGGCAAACGGGTAGAAGACTATGGCGACGTTGCGGCCGCGGAAGTCCGAGAGGCGCACCGGTTCGCCGAATTGATTGGCGAGCTCGAAATCCGGCGCGGCATCGCCGATGCCAGGAACGGCGCCGGGAACAGGACTCACGGCGGAGCCCTCGTGCTGGACCGCTTGGGTCACTTGTTCTTCCGCGTGACCAACCGGGTGGCGCTCCAGTCCTTCGAGACGCCGGCGGAGGTGGTGTAGTGGAGCCCTGCGGTGGGCGCGGCGTCCTGGATGTCGGCGGGCGAGACGTAGCCGTCCCGGCCGGACTTGGGAGTCAGGACCCAGACAACGCCGCCCTCGGTGAGAGTGGTCAGCGAATCGACCAGCGTGTCCACGAGGTCTCCGTCACCTGCCCGCCACCAGAGAATGGCGGCATCGACGACCTCGTGATCGTCCTCATCGAGAAGCTCAGAGCCCGTGAGATCTTCGATATCGTCCCGCAAGTCGAAGTCGACATCGTCGTCATAACCGAATTCCTGAATCAGGTCCCCGTCTTTGAAACCCAGTTTCTCCGCCACATTTACCGAAGTGGCGGCGTCGGCCTCGCTCACGTGTTGCTCCTATGCTTTTTGAATTGCTTCATGTTTTCAATGGCACTAGTGATTTCCATTACTCCAAGCCAACACCCTTTGAGCTCTCGCTTCAAGCTGTTGGCACCGCGATCCGCCATATTCTGCGTCACACAGACCGATCCGGAGGCTGCCGGGCAGCGCTTCGTCACACAACCAGTATGCCCGTGAAATACGGGGACGGGTCCATAGGGCGGCTACGCATCCATCAGCCCACACGGCTAGAGTGGCTGATGACGACTACGCCTGAGCGGGCAACCGCCCGGCTAATACAGGCAGGCGTACCGTGATTGGACCTTGCCCGGCGCATACGACCGGGCTGATGTAACCGATATGTCGCACACGTCGCGTTCACGCCAGGCAGTCACCCTGCCCGGAGCTGAGGGTGCCGATAGATGCGCTCAAAGAGAGGTTGGACGTGGCTGCAGGAGAAGATACCTCCCATATCCTCAGCGGGTTGACAAACCAGCTGCCTGATCGTGATCCGGAAGAGACCGCCGAGTGGCTGGAGTCCCTGGATACCCTGATTCAGGAACAAGGCACCGAACGTGCCCAGTACATTATGCGAAGCCTGCTCCAGCGGGCCGGCGCGCAGAGCGTGGGTGTTCCGATGGTCACCACCACGGACTACGTCAACACCATCCCCCGGTCGA
>NZ_JBFUAR010000022.1:0-80308 GCF_056406175.1 Arthrobacter sp. P1_D12 | reverse complement strand
GCCACGGCCATCGCCCAGGAAGCCCTCGCCACCGGCAAGGGCGTCGCGGAACTAGTGCTCGAACACGGCCTGCTCACCGACGAGCAGCTCACCGAGCTCCTCAGCCCGCACCGCCTGGCCAACCTCACCAAATAATCCCCAACCGCTCCCTGACCTCGCAAGCTCGGTTAGGGAACCCTGCGGTAGTGGGCCCACCCGCAGACCGACGACCCCGCCCGACCAGGGAGCAAGGGGCACGCCGTCGTGCCCAAAAACCCGATCGACTACAGAGAAAACGGAACTCGATGACGAGGACCGTTCCAGCACCGGGCCACCAACCCGGCCTCTACCCAAGGACTGACTATGAAAAACAAATCAACGATGTGGATCCTGGCAGCGCTCCTGTTCGGAATCCTCAGCGGTCTGCTCTTCCACTGGCTGCTGCCGGTAGACACACGCGAATCCGTCGTGGCGGTCCTCGACACCGTGACGCACATGTTCCTGAACCTCATCAAAATGATCATTGCCCCGCTGATCTTCGCCACCCTCGTCTCCGGCATCGCAGGAGCGGCCAAATCCGCCGGCGTGGGCAAGCTCTTTGGCCGCTCAATGATCTGGTTCCTGTCCGCCTCCGTCCTGGTGGGCGCATTTGGCTTCATCACGGCCCATGTACTCAACGTCGGTAACGGGCTCCACCTAATGCCGGGAGGCGACGCGGGGATGGAAACGAAGCCCCTCGATTACCAGGCGTTCATCACCCACATCATTCCCACGAGCGTCTTCGCCGCACTGACCGAAAACAACCCCCTTCAGATCCTCGTATTCGGCGCCCTCTTCGGCATCGCCCTGCTGAACCTTCTGAAGAAGGGCCGCTCCTCCATCGCCGATGCCATCGACGAACTGATGGGCGTCATGCTGAAGGTCACCGGGTATGTGATGCTGGCGGCGCCCGTCGGCGTTTTCGCCGGCATCGCAGCGGCCTTCACCTCCCAAGGTCTCGATGCGTTTGCCACCTACGCGTCGTTCATCGGCGGGTTCTATGTGTCTCTCTCGGCCCTGTGGGTCATCATGGTCGGCGTCGCCGTCGCCTTCCTCGGACGGGCGGCCTTCCGACTGGTCCGGATAGTGCGCGAACCCATGGTCATCGCGTTCGCCACCTCCAGCAGTGAAGCCGCCCTGCCCAAGCTCATTGAAGGCCTGACCAAGTTCGGCATCGAAAAGCGCACCACCGGTTTCGTGCTGCCCCTGGGTTACTCGTTCAACGTGGACGGTTCCATGATGTACATGACCTTCGCGTCGGTCTTCCTGATCAACGCCTACGGCATCGACATGGACCTTGGCCAGCAGATCGCGATGACCGCAATGCTCCTGCTCAGCAGTAAGGGCATGGCCGGCGTGCCACGCGGGTCACTCGTCGTCGTAGCCGCCGTGGTCCCAGCCTTCGGCATCCCCGCCGCCGGAATTGGTGTCCTGCTGGTGATCGACCAGCTCCTGGACATGGGGCGCACCGCCACCAACATCCTGGGAAATGCCATCGCCACGGCGGTGATCGGCCGGAACCACGACAAGTCCACGTCCCTCCTCGAAGCGTCACGCGCGGAAGCCTCCCAAGACGCGGAAGTCACTGAAGACAGCAGGGAGCCTGAGCTCGTTTCGAGGCACTGACCGGATCCCGCTCGGCTAACCAATTTTCAACCAGCGAACCTACCCTCACACCGGATGAAAGGCCATCGCCAATGACAGCCGACTTTGAAGTCCAGAGCCCGATGGACGTGCACCGCATTGAGCGGACGAAAAGAGCGAGAAACGCACCGATCAAATCACAAATCATCGACTACCTGGCAAACCATGGGGCAAGCAAAGTAGCTGACATCAGCGACGGCATCGCGTCCTCGCGAGGCGCAGTCAGATACCATTTGGCAGCGCTGGAGAGCGCTTCGATCGTCCGTTCCAACATTTCCCCCGGAGCCAGGGGTCGTTTCMCGCCGTCGTCCGCCGTGTCTTTACGGCCGSAATCTCATGTCCTCTCCCCTAACCAACCTCGCAGTTTCAGGACCGAAAGATCGTGCAGCATGCCGGGCTTAGATCACGGTGCCGCAATCGCGGCGCCAGGCAGGTGCCGGGAGATCCGACGGCACCGGAGGGTTAGGACTCATGGCGCAGACTAACGGAGAAGCACGTCCCAGCCGCCAGGTCTGGTTAGGGTGGAGGATGACCGGAGAACCGAACACCTGGCACGACAAGCACAAGGCTTCCCTCACCCGCGGGCAGCAGGCCGCGGACCTCATGCGAAACGGGATGGGGAGCTGGCCTTTCGTGGGAGGTTTCATCGCCTTCATGCTGGTCTGGGCCGCCATAAACACCTGGGCGCTGGCGACCCATGCCTGGGATCCGTACCCCTACATACTTCTTAACCTCTTTCTGTCCATGCTGGCCGGTCTGCAAGGAGCAATTCTGCTCATCGCCGCCAAACGCCAGGATGCCATCGCCGGGGCCATGGCCCAGCATGACTACACTACGAACCTGAAGTCCAAGGAGGAGATCGATCTCCTGATGGACATTAACTGCCAGCAGTTGGAGATTCTCCGCGAACTTCAGCAACTCAGAACCTTGCCCGCGTCCGTTGCCGGGACGCACCGGTAGAGGGTAGGTACAGAGACGCCGAGGTTTTTGGCGACTTCCCACGGCAGTGTGCCGGCGGCGGTGGTTGTCGGAATCGAGCCGGACGGGGGCGATTGGCTGCTGTGGTTCTGGTGGTTTGCTTGCTACTGATGGGCCGCTCACAGAGTGAGCCAAGGCAGGGCGCGTGTGGGAAATTTCGTTGTTCGACAACGCCGGTTGGCGAGCGGATACTGAAGAACCATGAAGCCTACCCAAAGCGGGTTGCGCATCCAGCTTCTCGGCTCGTTCATCGTGTACGTCGACGGGAACGCCGTCGAGAACAACCACTGGCGGCTGCAGAAGGCAAAGGCCGTGGTGGCAATGCTGGCGCTGGCGCGTGGTCAGCGTGGCCGTCGCGAGCAGGTACTGGACCGTCTGTGGCCTGACATGGAGCCGGTGGCCGCCGCACGGAATCTGCATCAGACCCTATACGTCGCCCGCCGTGCGCTCGCTAGCGCTGGAGCCGGCAGCGACGGGCTCCTCGTCATCCGCGGTGAAGTGGTCGTGCTGGATGACACTGGCCCGGTCGATGTCGATGTCCTGCAGTTCAAGCGTTCGGCCGTGGCAGCGTTGGCTGCAGGCGTCGAGGCAAGCCTGCGCGATGCGGCCGACTTGTACAGTGGTGATCTTCTGCCGGAGCTGCCGGATGCGGATTGGCTGACGACACGCCGCGATGAGCTCCGGGAAATCCATCTCGAGGTACTGGTGAAACTGGCGTCCACGGTAGCGCAACGCGCACCGGAGGAAGCGTTGGTCATCCTCACCCGTGCGCTCGAATCCGATCCCATCCACGAGGGGGCCGTGCGCGCGCAGATGGTGGTGCTGGCTGGGATGGGCCGGCGGTCGGAAGCATTGGCACGATATGAGCGGCTGGTCGACGAACTCCTCGACGCGTTCGGGACCGACCCGGACACCCGGACGACGGGACTGTTTCGCGAGCTGTTGACCGGCTCGCCGCCCGAAGAGCGCCTCCACCGGGCCGCCGGCGTGACCGGCAAAGACGATGCCATCGGTTATCTGCCATCCCCGTTGACAAGCTTCATCGGGCGCGAGCGTGAACTCGTTGACGTCGAGCGGCTGATGGGCCATGCTCGCCTGCTCACCCTTACCGGGGCTGGCGGCAGCGGCAAAACCAGACTGGCATTGGAGGCCGCGAAGAGAGTTCGTCCTGAGTACGTGGACGGAGTCTGGTTCGTCGACCTCGCGGCCGTTGGGGAGTCGCTGCTGGTGGCCGATGCCGTAGCCGAGGTCCTCGGGTTGGATTCCGGCGCGGCACCAAGCCGCGTCCAAGCGCTGGTCGACCAACTGCGGCGACGCTCGCTGCTCCTCGTGCTGGACAACTGCGAACACCTGCTCGCGGCATGTGCGCATCTCGTCGTCGCGCTACTGGACGGATCCCCTGGGGTTAGAGTGCTCGCCACCAGCCGGGAGCCACTCCATGCCGACGGGGAGTACACCTACCGGGTGCCGTCATTGCCCCTGCCCTCGCCCCTGCGGACCGAAGCTCCCGACCTGGCCGTGCTGGGCCGTCTGCCCTCTGTCCGGCTTTTCGTTGAGCGGGCAGCGCAGGTCCGGCCGGGTTTCGCGCTCGACGCCGACAACGCGCAGGGGGTGACAGAGTTGTGCCGACGGCTCGACGGGATGCCGCTGGCCCTGGAATTGGCCGCGGCCAGAACCGCCGTACTCGAACCCGCCGAGATCGTCCAGGGATTGGGCGATGCTTTGTCCATGCTCGGCGGGGGAACCAGCGGCGTCACGCGGCACCAGACGCTGCGTGGCACCTTGGAATGGAGCCACGAACTGCTCACCAAACCGGAGCAGGTTCTGCTGCGCCGGCTGTCTGTGTTCGCGGGTGGTTTCACCCTCGACGCTGTGGCAGCAGTCTGCGCTGACGCGCCCCTCCAGCAGATCGAACTGCTCGACCTGTTGGCCAAGCTGGTGGACAAGTCTTTGGTGGTCACCGAAAGGAGGGGCGCCGGGACCCGATACCGGCAATTGGAGACGGTCCGCCAGTTTGGCCAAGAGAATCTCGATCATGCAGGTGAGGCGGCTCAACTGGCGGCTGCGCATTGCGCCTACTTCCTTGCCGTCGCCGAATCCCACAATCCCGAACGGGCCACCGGGGTGGTCATCGAACAGCCGAAGTTGCTCGACCGTGAGCACGACAACCTGCGCGCTGCGTTGCGCTGGTCGTGCGCCCGCGAGCCCGAGACCGCGCTCCGGCTCGCGGCCAGCCTGTGGCGGTTCTGGTTCCTCCGCGGTCACGCGGTCGAGGGAGCACGTTGGGTGGAGCGTGCCTTGGCGGTGGCTCCCGACTCGACCCGGCCTCGCGCGGCTGCTCTGATCGGCCTGACCGGGCTGGACAGCCGGCAGGGCCGCGGCGACCGGCATCGGGCGCTCGGCGCGGAGGCCCTGGCAATCATGCGGGAGATCGGCAACCCCGACGAGGTGGCGATGGCCCGGCTCATTCAGACCTCGCTCGCCTGGAGCACTTTCGACTTGGACGAGGCCGAACAGCTGGCAGCCGACGTGCACACCGAGGCATTCGAGGGTGGCAGACCCGAACATTGCGCTGCCAGCAGTTGGCTGCTCGGCCAGTGCGCGTTGTCCCGGGAGGACGGACCACTCGCCGCCCGTCACCTAAACACCTGCCTGAGCGAACTCGCACAGTCTGAGACCAGCACCCCACCCTTCCTGCCTGTGATCACTCCCAGCCTGCAACTGGTCCCGATCGCCGGTCGGTTGGTCCCCTGCGTCGAGGAGACCCTGCTGCTGGGCCGGCGGGTTGGCGTTATCCAAGCCAAAGGCTACGTGCTGTCCGCGATCGGCTACGCGACCAGGCTTTCGCGAGACACGCCGTCTGCGATATCCGTCATCACGGATGCAGCCGAACATTTCGCCGAGTTAGGTGATGACCTGGCGAGGGCGCAGACACTTCACCAACTTGGCTGCATTCTGCGCGACTGTGGCGACCACAGCGCGGCCGATGAGGCTCTTTCCTTGGCGCGGGAGCTTCGGCTCGGCTTGGGCGACCGACGCGGCGAGCTGCTGACCGAGATTAATATCGCCCTGCTCCGCGCCATGGGTGGTGATTTCGACCGCGGCCTGACGGACGCTCGGCGTTGCCTTTCAGGGTTCGAGTCCGCGGGAGATCAGGTGGGGATGGGCGCCACGCTGACCATTCTCGGTGCCGCCGAACTGATCTCCGGGGAGGTCCGGGCAGCGCGGGAAATGTACAGGCAGGCAGCGGAAAAGGTCGCCCCCTGGCGGCGACACACTGGCTGGCAACGGTTGATGGTGGCAGAGCTTTCCAACGAGCTCGGCGACCCGCATCGGGCGGCCCGCGAAATTGACAGGGCTGGGGCGATTTTCGACCGAACGAGATGCCTCATCGCCGGTCAGCGGCTGGCCGCACTGCGTAGGCGGGACTCGGATGATGATGTTGAGACGGCGTTGAGTGCTCGTTGAGTACGGTTCACTAGCGTGATTCCTGGATCTGACAAATGGATCTGACAAATGGATCTGACAAACCAACAGCAATCAGGAGGAACGCATCGTGACAACGACGCAGACTAGGCCGACCCGCATCGGAGAGGCCACCATCGCCGAGTTCGCCGCCGGGCTGCGCGGCACGGTCGTCCGGCCAGGGGACGCTGACTACGACCACGAACGAAGCATCTGGAACGGGGCCCACGACCGGCGCCCGACGCTCATCGCACGCTGTGCGGGTGTCGCAGATGTGATCCGCACGGTCGATTTCGCGCGCAGCGAGGGGTTGCCGTTGTCGGTTCGCGGCGGTGGCCATTCGATCCCCGGATTTTCCACCGTCGACGACGGTATCGTGCTGGACCTTTCGCTGATGAAGGGGGTCCAGGTGGACCCTGCCCGACGCCGGGTGGCGGCACAGGCAGGGTGTACCTGGAAGGACGTGGATGCAGAGACCCAGCAATTCGGGCTAGCGGTGACCGGTGGCCTGGTGTCCTCGACCGGCATCGCCGGCTTCACCACCGGCGGCGGCATCGGCTGGCTCGTGCGCAAGCACGGGCTGGCCAGCGACAACCTGGTCGGCGCCGACGTCGTCACTGCTGACGGGCAGTTTATTCACGCCAGTGCCGATGAGCACCCCGATTTGTTCTGGGGGCTGCGCGGCGGCGGCGGCAATTTCGGTGTGGTGACGTCCTTCGAGTATCAATTGCACGAAGTGGGGCCCATCGTCCTTTCCGGCCTGGTTTTCTACCCCGCAGAAGAGGCGGAGCAGGTGTTGCGCGGCTATCGGGCGGCCTGCGCGGCGGCCCCCGATGAGCTGACCACGCTGGTCAACATGACCATGGCGCCACCGGTCCCGTTCCTGCCTGAATCAGTGCACGGCAAGCCGGTCATCGCTGTGGGAGGGTGCTGGTCCGGCGATCTCGATGCCGGCGAGGCCGCCACCGCGCCCTTCCGGTCATTGGGCACGGTCATCGCCGATGTCTTCGCGGCCAACCCGTACGCGGGGTGGCAGCAGGCGCTCGATCCGCTGTACCCGCGGGGCGTGCACAACTATTTCCGCTCGGCATTTCTGCGCGCCGCCGACGACGCGTCCGTGCGCGTGCTGCTGGACTCGTTTGCGGCATTGCCCAGCGCCATGACGCAGATTCACCTGCACCACCTTGGTGGCGCGGTCGGCCGGGTTCCGGCCGAAGCAACGGCCTTCGCACTCCGCGACCAGGAATTCATCGTCAATGTTGTTGCGCGCACGCCGACGGCGGAAGGCTTCGCGGATGTCGTCGAATGGGCCCGGGGCGTGACGTCCGCGCTCGGTCCGGATGTGACGGCCTACGTGAATTTCACAGGTGAAGCGAATACGGCGCTCGTCCGGGCTTCGTACCCGGCGGATACTTACCGGCGGCTCGTGGAACTGAAAAACGAATACGACCCCACCAATCTATTCCGGTTGAACCAGAACATCGCCCCCACGGTGTGACAGCACTGCCTGCGTGAGGAGTGGATGATCGAGCGAGGATCGGGAAGCAACCTGACAGCCGGCGCCCGAGGCACCTCGATCCCCCGGCAACTGACCGGCAACGCCGGTCAGTTGCTGCGGTGTTCCAGCCTTCCCCCAAGCCACCGGTAAACAAGGACTCGGGAGAAAAACATCTTCAAAAAATCCCCGCAGGTCATATCGTCACAACAACCCCACGGCATGAATAGGTACAAGGCCAACTACGACCCTCAGAACAAGCCAGGAAGGAGACCCGAATGACCCCACATCAGGCGGAGGGCCCACCAGCCAGGGACCTGACCCCGTCCCCCACACAACTTCACAGGCCACCGCGGCGCCAGGCACGAGCCACGGACAGCATCAGAGGGACCCGGGCAGGATTAATGTACATACGTTAAAGCAATAACCCCCTCTGGCGAGGGGGAATGCCGTGCCCGAGGTGGGACTCGAACTGCATTCCCTCCCCCGCAAATACTGGGCTTCCGCGGAAACATTCGGAATCCGGGCCGATCCGACCTAGGTACAACCCGGTCCCAAGTGTTATGTCGCAGGACATAGGTGACAGTTCTTTGTCAGGTCAATGGTGACAGTTCCGAGGTTCTTGGTGGTGACACTTCTGCCGATCTGATTGGTGGATGAGTGGAGTTGAGTCTGTTGATCCTCGTGTCCGTTTAGCGATCTCGCAGTGGCCGGATGATCCGCCGCGTGGTGCTGTGACATCGTTCTGTGCCGAGCATGGCATCTCCCGTAAGACGTTTTACGTGTTGCTGGGCCGGGCCCGGGCCGAGGGCCCGGCTGCAGCGTTGGAACCGCGGTCCCGCCGGCCGCGCACGAGCCCGTCCAAGATCGGTGAGGAGGCCAAGGAGCAGGCACTGCGGGTGCGGGCGGCTTTGGAGCGCTCGGGCCTGGTCCACGGACCGATCAGCGTGTTCGAGAAAATGAAATCCATGGGCCTGGAACCGGTGCCCTCGGTTGCGTCGCTGGCCAGAATCTTCCGTGAAAGCGGTGTCGCGAGGCTGGAGCCGCGGAAGAAGCCCCGGGCCGCGTACCGCCGGTTCGTTTACCCGGCCCCGAACTGTCTGTGGCAGCTGGACGCGACCCGAGTACGTCCTCACCGGCGGCCGTAAATGCGTGATCTTCCAGCTCATCGATGACCACTCCCGCTTCGCGGTCGCCTCCCACGTCGCCGCCGGGGAAACATCCGAGGCCGCGATCGCGGTGGTGAAGAAGGGCATCACCGCGCACGGGGTGCCCCAGAAACTGCTCACGGACAATGGGGCCGCGTTGAACCCTTCACGGCGAGGCCGCCAAGGCCAACTCCTCACGTACGTTACCTCCCTGGGGATCGAGGCGATCACCGGGAAACCGTACAAACCAACCACACAGGGCAAGAACGAACGCTTCCACCGGACCCTGTTCCGTTTCTTGGACAAACAACCCCTCGCCGGGAGCCTTGAACAGCTTCAGGAACAGGTCGACGCGTTCGATCAGCTCTACAACACCGAACGCCCCCACCAGGGCCTGCCCGGACGGATCACCCCGCAACAAGCATGGGCCGCCACACCGGTCGCCGAGCCACCCCACCCGAAACCCGTCCCGACCCTCACCCAGGACAGCACCCACGGCAGCGGCCAGGCCACCCGCATCGCCTACCCCAACGGCAGAGTCACGATCAACAGCGTGGTCTACATGATCGGCAAACCCTACGCCCGGCAGTGCATCCACGCGCTCTGGGACCCCGAGACAATCCAGTTCTTCGATGACCAGGGCACCCACATCACGTCCTACCCCCGTCCACAGGCCGGGACAAAAACAGTCGGAAACGGCAAGCCCCCCGGATTCACGGCGAAAAAATCCCCAACCGTCACCGATGTCCTGATACACGAAATGTCACCGATGTCCTGATACAGAACCGTCACCCATGTCCCGAGACATCACACAACCCGGTCCCAAGCCCAAAGTGTGCACATTGTGCACTCCCCCGAATTGGACGGATCAAAGACCTCAGACCAATGACCGCAGCCTGCAACGAGGGGAATGCCGGGGCGGCCAGCCGGACTCCGATGCGCGCGGGGTGGCGGGGCGACCGTTCCGCTTCCAAGGAGCATCCGGTCCGGAGGCCGGCCGGCCATCACGCGGTTTGGAGCTCTTTCAGCGCGGCCCGGAGGCGGTCATCGGCTTCAGCGACGACCAGGGCGATGGCCGGGGTGTAGTGAGCCGGACCATCGTCTGCGGGTCGATCGTCTGGATGACGGTCGCGTTGGCGTCGCGGCCGCGCCGGATGACGACCTTGCAGGGAAGGAGCAGCCCCATGTCCGGTTCCGCGGTGAGCGCGCGTTGGGCCAGGGCGGGATTGCAGACGCCCGGGATGAGGTAGCCGCCCAAGGCCTGTCCGTTCTCCTCCCCGAGCTTGGTCTCGAAGGTTGAGCGGACATCGATTTCAGAGATTACCCCGAAGCCCTGGCCGAGGAGTGCCTCCTGAGATATTCCTCGCATCGGTGCTGTGTGCAACCCTCCTGCACCACCGCCCCCGCCTGTGAACGCGGCGCCGAATTCCCCCTTATCCCCGGAAAATACAGGCCCTCCAAGTGCCCGGATTGAACAGGCCAGTCTGGGTCGCTGGGGCTCCCATGGTTCCCCGGCAAAAGATGTCTGGACCACACCTATGTTTGCAGGGCTTCCAGCCCCTTCGGTTGAGGACATAACGCTAATAATTGATGAGCCCATTTAACCGCTCTTCACCACCGGACCTTGTTGCGGGAAGGCCCGGGCGTGGACCCGCGCCAGGACCTCGACTCCGAGGCCCCCGGCGGCCCCGCACGCCACGGCCGCGAGCAACAACCCGCCGGGTGGCCGGGAAAGCAGGAAGAATTCCTGCACGAGCGGGAGGTTGAGCGAGACCAGCAGGGAGGCGCTCATGGCCAACACCACGGCCAGGCGCGCCGCGCTGAGGGGGCGCGACACAGCCGAAAGGATCCACAGTCCGACCATGGACAGCGTCAGCACAGAGGCGCTGCTGACTTGTTCGGACGTTGCCGTGCCGGCCAGCGGCGCGAATGCGTTCAGTGTGAGCAGGGTAGCCGTGACGATCAGTCCGGCAGGGACGGAGAACCATAGGGACCGGCGCAGGAATCCGGGCTGATAGCGGCGCGGGTTCGGCATGAGCGCCAAGAAGAAGGCCGGGATTCCGATCGTCAGGCCGTCCGTGAAGGATAGCTGGCGGGGAAGAAACGGAAACGTCCACTGCAGGAGCCCGAAGGTCACCGCGATGGCGGTCGCATAGACCGTTTTGCTGAGGAAGAGGCTGGAGACCCGCTCAATGTTGGCGATGACCTGCCGGCCCTCAGCGAGGACTCCGGGAAGCCGGTCGAAGCGGCCGTCGAGCAATACCAGGCGCGCGACTGCCTTGGTGGCGGGCGCCGCGGAGTCCATGGCGATGCCAAGGTCGGCCGTCTTGAGCGCGAGGGCGTCGTTGACGCCGTCGCCGGTCATGGCCACAGTATGTCCCCTGCGCTGGAGCGCCTCGACCATCGCCCTCTTCTGGGCCGGCGTCACTCGGCCAAACACCATGTTTGATTCCATCACCTCCTCCAGATGCAGCGGGTCCTCCGGCAGTGAGCGTGCATCGAAGCCCTCCGTGACCTCCAGGCCAACCCTGCGGGCAATGGCGGCAACGGTGCGGGGATCGTCGCCGGAAATGATCTTCAACCCGACCCCTTCGGTCCGGAAGAACTTGAGGGTCTCCCGGGCATCGGAGCGCGGCTGTTCCCGGAAGGTCAGCAGCGCCACAGGGTGGAGCGACCCCGGCAGCTGCTCCACCTTCCCATTGGCTGGCAACTGATCCGCGCCGGCCAGGAGCAGGGTCCGCAGCCCTGATGCGGCCAGTTCGCCGGCCTGACGCAAGACGTCGCTCTGGCGCGGTACTGCGCCGTCGGGCGCCGAGATCGACGGCTTCAGACGTGCGGCTGCGTCGTCGCCCTGCACAAGCATCATTTCCGGTGCTCCGAGAATCCAGGTGCGCGCACCGCGGGCGCTCCCGTTGAAGCTGACTCCGCTCCACTTCCGGGCGGAGGAGAACGGCACGGTCCGGACGGGTTGAAGGCCGCCATCATCCTCAAAGGCCGTGCTCAGGCAGCGTGCCGTGGCGTTTGCCTCGGGTTCGGCGCCAAACCATGCGAGGGCCTGCTCCCATCCCGGTTGCGGCGCCAGCGGGTGAACCGCGTCGAAGACCAGTCCTCCTTCTGTGAGGGTTCCGGTCTTGTCCATGCACAGTACGTCTACGCGTGCCAGTCCCTCGACAGCGGCGAGTTCCTGGATCAGTACGTTGTGTTTAGCCAGCCGGAGTCCGCCCATGGCGAAGGCCACGCTCGTCAGCAGCACTAGTCCCAGCGGGACGATCGCGATCATGCTGGCAATAAGTCCCACGAGTGCGGGGGTCCAGGCACCGGTGGAAATGGCGGTCTGCCAGCCGCCGCGCGCCTGGATCTCGCCGTTGAGCACGATGAGGGCAACGGGCAGCAGGATCCAGGCGATCCAGCGCATTACACGGTTGAGGCTGTTGCGGATCTCGGAGTTCACCAGTGAGAAGCGTCGCGCATCTGCCGTCAGCCGGCTCGCGAACGACGCCGCTCCGACCCGGACAACCTGGGCGTTGCCGTGGCCGGCCACGACGATCGATCCGGAGAGTACTTCCGTCCCCGCATCCTTACCCACCGGGTCTGCTTCGCCCGTGAGAAGCGATTCGTCCACCTCGAGGCCGGACGACTCCAGTACGGCAGCGTCGGCAGTGACCTGATCCCCGGCCCGCAACACCAGGAGGTCATCTTTTACGACGTCGGCCGTGGCGATTTCGTGGATCTGACCCTCGCGCAAGACCCGCGCAAGCGGGGCGTTGAGGACAGCCAGCCGGTCCAAGGACTTTTTCGCCCTGTATTCCTCGACGACGCCGATCACGGCATTGCTGACAGCGGCGAGGCCGAACAGGGCATCCCGCCATTGCCCCAGGAACAACAGCAGCAGGAAGCTCGTGCCGACGATTGCGTTGAAGAGCGTGAAGACGTTGGCCCGGAATATCTGCCACAGGCTCCGGCTAGTGGTGTCCGGCACGCGGTTGGTAAGCCCGCGCTCGACCCGCGTAGCCACCTCCCCCTGCGACAGCCCCTTGGCGGCCGCCTGGCGCTTGGCGGCGGCCTTCCGGCGTTTGGCTGCCGGGGACGCACGCCGATGCAGAAAGGCTTGTCTCTTGCGCCGGCGGTATGCCTTCACCCTCCGATGGTATCCGCCGCTACAAAGATGTGAAGTGGGAGGGCGGCACCAACCTGGACGGAGAAGACGCTCAGGCTCCCGTTGTAGCCGCCTCGGCCGATCGGTGCTCGGTCACGAAAGGTCCGAGCAGAATCCTGAGGTGGGAGTGGACTTGTTCCAGCGTTTGCCCGGATTCGAGCATGCGGGTACCGGCGTGGATGACGGAGTTGATCATCTCTGCCAGCGACTCGGCGTCCGCTACCCCGAGTTCTGTGAGCGTCTCGATGAGCGGTTCCTGAAGCTGGCGGTGCATCCGGGTGGCTTGCTCGTCGAGTTCGGCACCCGGGGCCAGCGCGGCCAGCGCCGCCCCGACGGCGTGGGCTCCTTCGGCGACGAGGTCCACGTTGGCTATGGCGTAGGCCAGGATGCGGTCCGCTTTTGAAGGGGCATCAGCCATGGCGCCGGTGACCCTCTCGGTCCAGCGTGGGAAAACGTCGCGGACCAGAGCCTGGAGGAGGTCCTGGCGGGAGGCGAAGTATTGGTAAACGCTTGGCCCTGAGAGTCCGGCCCGCGCGGCGACGTCAGCCATGGTCGGCGCTCCGGAGGTTTCTTGGAGCAGCTCGTGCGCGGCGTCCAGCAGTGCCCGTTGCTGTGTGGCACGGTGTTCCGCGACGGTGGCGGCGCTGATTCTGGGCATTGAGGTGATCCTTTAACGCTGGCTTGCTTACTTAGCAAGCCTGCGACGAGCGAGGCGGCATGCCGGGCAGACCCCCTCGCTCATAACAGGGGCCTTCTAGGCGACCGGGGCTGTGGCGGCCAATCGGCCGTCCACCATTTCAAGCACGCGGTCGCAGGGTCCAGGACGTCGTGGTCGTGGGTGACCATGACGGTTGCGACGCCGTGTTCGCGGCTTTGCTGGGCGATCAGTTCCACGACTTCGCGGCTGCGGGCCCGGTCTAGGGCCGCCGTCGGTTCATCCACGAGCAGGAGTTTCGCCCCGGTGACCAGTGCGCGGGCGATGCCAACGCGCTGCCTTTCACCGCCGGGAAGCTGCCCGGGGCGGTTCCCCGCACGGTGGTCCATGCCGACGGATTCCAGCAGCGCCATGGGATCGAACGCTTTCGGCCCGCCTGACAGGCGGTTCACCAGGCGGAGCTGGTCCGAGGCCGTCAGGGCCGGGACGAGGTTGCCGGACTGGAAGACAAAGCCAATGTTTGAGAGCCGAAAAGCTGCGCGTTTACCTTGGCTTAGCTGGGAAAGGTCCTGACCGTTGATAGTAACCGTTCCGGAATCGGGAGCGGCCAGCGCACCGGCGACAGCCAGTAGAGAGGATTTACCGGAACCGGATGGCCCCACTATGGCAAGGAACTCGCCTGGGGCAACATCGAGGCTGACGTCATCCAGGGCTCTCACCCGGGTGTCGCCGTCGCCGAGTTCCATCACCGCGTGGCGGATGGACAGGCCGGTGGTTTGGGGTGTGTCAGCAAGGCTTGCGGCGGCTGCCGGGAAATGCGCACCACGGCCACGGCGGCACCGATCAGGCCCAGACCAATGGTGAGTGCCGTGGCGAGGGCGATCGGTGCGGCCTCGAGGGCGAATGGCATGGCGTCCGGCATGGCGGCGCCCAGCCCCAGGCCGGCGGCCACGCCAAGCGCGGTGAATCCGGCCAACAGAATGGCGCCCTGGGCCAGTCCATCCCGCAGGAGGTAGCCGGTCGAGGCGCCGATGGCCCTCAAGACTGAAATTTCATGCTTGCGCTGAATCGTCCACACAGTGAAGAAGGCGCCCACCACAAGCGCGCAGCTCGCGTACAGGAAGACCTGGATCGTGCTCAGGGTCATGGTCTCGGCTTCAAAGCCGGGGGACGCATCCGCGACACGAATAGGGGCTATTTCGCGGTTCGGACTATAAAATCTCCGGTTCTCTTTTCGCGCCCAGGTCAGTGCCAGAGCCTTCCCTAACCCCGAGGACTGGCTTTAAAAATATAAGTGGGTATGGTGATAGGTAGGTAGCGTTTAGAAAGGCGTGATTCCATTGTCAGGAAAGTCTCCGAAGAATGTTAGTGTCAAAAAATCGGGAAAGTCGATTCTCGAAAAGAGAGCCGAAAAAAGAGCAAAGGCCGAAACCAGCGAAACTCTGTTCGCAAAGCCGCGCAAAAACCAAAGGTGATGTGTCGCACCTGATGGTCCACCACCGCAAGTGGGCCCGCCGTCACAAACGAGTGCCGGTACAACACCGCATGGGCAACGGCCCCTATGCGTTGATATGGAATGCGGGCAGCCGGACCCGAGACTCCTAGCCGCGACCAGCTGCCCGCGCCAGCCCAGCCGATGTCCCCACCCACAGCGGCGCGGCGCAGTCGCAAATGGCCGCGAGACGGCCATGAACAGTCGAAAATGCCCGGTTGGACGACGACGGTAACCACGTGGCGTGCGGCGACGTGCCGAGCCCAACCGATGCGAACAGCGGCTTCGCAAGCGGAGCTACGGGACCCACTGACGCTGCGGAACCCCAAGACACTAATGTGTCAATTCAATTTCGCGCCTCACAGCTCTATTCACACAGAGCACCATACCGGTCGCTCCGCAACGCTTTGAGCGGGCACGGATTGTTTTCCCCTTGGACAGCGGTTCGAGCCACTCGAAAATTCCAATCGTTCAGACACAGAAAGGACAAGTCTTGCGCCCGACACGCGTCGCCCTGATTATCCCATGCCGCCTCAGCCAGCCCATTCGCGTCGAAAAGATCGACGCGCGCCTGGTCGCACTACAATCCTTGGTTGAAGGAAATGTCGGCGTAATCACTTTCAATGATTGGCACGTCTATCTGAATGACGAGGCAGACTTTATCCCCCTGCCCCTGAACCTCCGCGCCGAAGTGCTGCTCCGCGAAGCAGGCTTATATCTCGAGGAGACCGTCAGCGGCACCGCCGTCTTCTTCGGACATGGAAGAAACGGAGAGGAAACAGATCCACCCGCACACCTGCTCCTCCTCGCCGACCGCCTCTTCGACACCGCACTGGCTGCCTAGCCAAAAGGGAAAATCCGCCCTGCGAAGCCCTTTGAAGGCCTCACGGGCTATACCGCGCCAAATTTCTGCGGCCACGCTGACCTGGCAGCACTCCGCGCGGACGAGCGAGGCGAAATCATCAACTGAAGAGGATCAACGATCCTTCAAGGGCACAGAACATACGCGGACCCCTGCGACGGCAACCGCATCAGGCTTTGCCACCGTGAGCTCAAATTTGGCCCAAGGCAGAACTACCGTTGCCCTGATCCGCGCGATCCAGGTCGTTTTGGCTCGCCCACTGGGTCCGTTCCGAACATTCCAGGTACCCATCAGAGACATCGCGGTACTGACCGGTCTCGCCCTGAAACAACTGACCCCCGTAGACCGGATGCCCATTGCATAAACCCTGCCCACAGCCCGAGTCGCTTCAACCTGGCGGCCACTTGGAACACCACGGGACCTTGACCTCGACTTCGATCTAAACGACCAGGAAGTCGTGGCGCGATCTACACGGATGGAGCCTACGGTCAGCGGAGCGCGCGCAGATACCGTGCAGGCACGATTCGCTGCCCGATTCGAAGGACTGGGTAGAGTCCCCGCCAGCCGGCCATCTGCTCTCGGCTCAGTGCGCGCCGGACCGGGATGCACCGCAGCTTTGCAGTTCCGCGGACCGTCCCGTGAATCAACGCACCCTAGCCCGGGACGCGGCCCCGGAACTACGCTGGGGCAGGCGTCGCCCCGTTTCCGGGCAGGCGGCGGGCACGTGGTCGAGGAAGGAGGCGGTCCATGAACGCACAGAACATCACCCACTGGATCCGGGCGGGGTTGTGGACGTTACCTCTTTACGGCCTGATCACCGCCTGGGCCACGCTTGAGCCTCAGCCGGACCAGCAAAAGGATCCAGACGCCTGGGCAAGGTTCGTCAGCTCGGGCTCGTATCAATTCAGCCACTTGCTCGGCAGCTACGGAGGCACCATCCTCGCGATCTTCGGGGTGTTCGCGCTGGGCTGCTGCCTGGCCAACAGCCGCGTCGGCCGCCTGGCACTGGCAGCAACAGTCATCACCGTCGCGGGAACTGCCTTGCTAATGGTCCCCGCTGTCCTCTCCACTTTCGCCACCCCCGCGATCGGGAAGGCGTATCTGGAAGGGAACCGGGACGTCATGCTTCTGGAGTTTCCATCCGCCATGACGGTCTCGTTCCTGCTCGGGCTCCTGCTCGCGTTCCTTGGCAACGTCTTGCTTGGAGTCGCGGTCTGGCAATCCCGGACGCTCCCCCGCTGGGCCGGGGCCCTATGGATTGCCGGCGCCGTACTGTTCTACCTCCTCGGCGTCGTGCTGGGGCAGGCGACCACGGGCAGCAGCCTTCCGACGCAACCGGCCGGTGCCTTGCTCATGGCTGCATCGGGTGGCTGGATTGCGTGGAGCCAGTCACGGCAGGGCCAGCCAGCCGCGGCCGTCCATGCGGCCGGCACGCGCTGACGGCTTAAGGTTCGTGGAGGTCGGACTTGCCCAAGCGGTCCAGGTAATTGTGTTGAGAATCCGCGTCGGCTCCATCCGTTCGGATGGATCGAGACGATGAACACCGGAGAACGACCTCATGCCACATCTATGACGTTGCGAATATGTCGGTATCACCGATGGCGTATCACCCATGTGCGCGGTCCGGGGGGATTATCGAGCCCTGGCCCAGCGGATCGGCTGACCCGCCTTCAGCCGCGCCGACCTCACCAGGGAGGTCCGCCTCGGGCCCCGAATATGCCCGCCCGCTAACGTTCAGCAACCCAGCACGGGCGCTCACGCCTTCCCGCGGCCACGGCGGATAACCACGAAGATTCGATCCCAAGTCTCAGCAAGTCATGCAGTTTCCAAGCACTCCCGGCCATGAAGGAGTACACAGCAACACCGCTGTCCACGTCAAAAGAAGGAGCCGCCAGACCGCAACGACCACCAACAAAAATGGGCCCCGAAGGAGCCCATAAAGGAGATTTGTACACAATAAGCGGCTCACAAGCCCCTGAACAGGGGTGTTCCAGAAACGCACTGATCACCGCAGCCCGGCCCGACCCGACGCCGCTGAGGGGTGCCGGCTGTCGTCGGGTCGGGCTGGGGATGCCGGGCCGCGGGGTTCCGAGAGTGTGGTGCGGCTCAGGCCGGATCCGCGGGGGTCGCCACCTCGGGCTGGGGATCCGAGAGGGTCTTCGGGACCGTGTCCTCGAATTGCGGGAGGCGGTTCAGGTACTCCACCACCGAATCCGTGGACTCCACGTCACCGAACTTGTTGTCGATGTCGTAGAGGTTCCACTGCACGACGCCCGGGACGCGGTCGCCGATGGTCTCCCGGGGGATGATCGGGCGGAAGCCCTTCGCGATCGCGTCCTCGACGGTGTGGCGCACGCACCCGGCCGCGGTCGCACCGGTCACGATCAGGGTGTCGATGCGGTTGGAGGTCAGGAAGAGCTCGAGGTTCGTCCCCGGGAACGCCGAGGCGCGATTCTTCTCGATCACGACCTCGCCAGGCGCGGGCGCAATGCGGTCGTCGATCTGCGCCCAGTAGGAATCCGCCGGAAGGGTCTCCGTGGGGATCTTCGAGTACCACAGGCCCATGTCGTTCGTGCCGGAGGTGGCGTCGCGGTTGCGATACACGTTCGTGGTGTAGAAGACCGGGACGCCCTTGGCGCGCGCGGCCTCGTTGATCCGCTGGACGTTCGGGATGATCTCCTCCATGCCCGGGCAGCTGAACGGGTGGCCCGGACGGGTCCAGGCGTTCGCGAGGTCGATGTGGATGACGGCGGGGCGGTTGCCGTAGCCGATCCGACGCTTGAAGCCTCGCTCGTTGTAGATGCCCGTGCCTGCTTCGAACGCCTCCTCCAGCACTGCTGCAAGACGGGCTTCGATGTCGTTGGACGTCGCTGTCTCTGTTGTCATGGTTCTCTCCACTCTCTCGGCTGTTGTGTTTCTAAGATAGCAACGAGGTTGCTGTACTGGATACTGTAGCGCACGAACCGGCGCACCACCAGAGGTGCCCGGAGTCTGCACCTCCACCGGACCAACTTCTCGATAGGGCGGGCATCGGCGAGTGCGTCACTCCGGCAGCCCGGCGAGGGTCCGGTTCGCGGCCCGCCCACCCCAGCAACACGGGCTGAGGCGTCCGCAGTTTTCCCGGCGAAAACATTCGTGCCACGCGATGACGCTATCCGCCGGTTTCTCTATCGAGGCTCGCATTGCTCCACGAGCAACATCGTCGGCCCGCCAGGTCAGGCATGCCGGGTGGATAGAGCGCAAAGTAGGCCTACGTGCGTTGCTCCTGTTGTGACTATGTTGCTAGCAAAGCAGCCGATCCCTTCGGGACAAGGCAAAAGCAGGGAAGCCGGCCGAAGCTCGGATGTAGTTTGAGCGGAACACTTTGAAGGCCCGCCAAGGCGGGCCTTCTGTTCGTTAATCTCACGTCCGCAGTATGGAACTGACAACCACAGTGAGGCGGGTACAGATTGCGGCATATGATGGCCCCAAAGAGTGGCGGGATAGTCACGTAGCGCGAAAGGATGAAGGTGGCAGGCAGGCCGAGGCAGGACAACGGGCAGGTCCAAGGAGCTGCGGCGTCACTGTTGAACGGTCTTGCTGTCCTGGAAGCCTTTTCCGTTCAAAGTCCGGTTCTTGGCGTGACTGAGGTTGCTCAGCGTGTTGGCCTCCACAAGAGCACGGTCTCACGCATTCTTAGCGGTCTAACAGAAGCTGGATATGTCCAGCGGGATGAGGAGACGGGACGGTATCGTCTCGGGCTGGGCCTCCTCGCGTTGTCCGCCCCTTTGCTGGCGGATCTGGATGTCCGCCGTGCTGCGGTTCCGTATTTGGAGAAGTTAACCGAAAGCACCCAAGAGACCAGCGCTATCTCGGTCTGGAATGGTCACGAGGCCATCGTCGTGGAGCAGGTTGCCAGCCCGAATCTGGTCAAACACACTGCCACCATCGGAACCCGGTACAACAAATTCGAGAGCTCTTCAGTGCGGATTTTCCTGGCGGAGCTGGCGCCGGCTCTCGCGACGGAACTGATCGAATCCGGGCAGATACTACGCACGGCAGGAGATGATTTGCCGTTGGACCACACCGCCCACCTGCAGGAAGTCGCCCGTCAGGCATACGCCGTTAACGACGGTTCGACTACGGAGGAGGAGTTTGGGGTCTCCGCTCCGGTTCGGGATTACCGGGGCAAGGTGGTTGGGTGCATCACTGCATCCGCGCCCCGTTCCCGCGTGCAAAAGCACGCCACCAAGGATGCTCTGGTTCAAGCCGTACAACAGGCTGCTTCGGAAGTATCCACCCGCTTGGGCTGGGCGGCCTCGCTTCCGGGGTGATTCATCCACGCGGCTAGGCGAAACGTCAGCAACATCGTGTATTCGACCGCATTCAGATCGAGACGCTTGACCGCGCTGTCGCACTCGGAAAGGGTCATCCGAGAGGGAGCAGCTGCCAACTTCGAGGGGGTGGCCCTGCTTGAGGCTCCGTCGGTCCCGGCTCTGGCAAACCACCGAGGATCACGGCTCACAGGCCCATCGGCTCCTGCTCGGATCAGCCAACAGCGCCGTCAGCGACCTGGATCTGTTTCCCCGGCAGGTGGCCCAACCGTGTAGACACCCGCGCCGCGGCCTCTAGCACGGCTTCGCGCAGGATCGACTGACTCTGCATGTACTGCACTCGGGATCGGGGCGCGCTGGCTGTGATGCAGCCGACGACTTCGCCCCGGTAGTCCCGCACAGGAGCGGACACGCCGTATTCCTCGTAAGTGGTCTCGCCGTCGTTGACGGCGAATCCGTCGTCACGCACGCCGACGAGCTGTTCGTGGGCCGGGTCTTCGAGACCGAGGTAGCCCTCCCGCAGGACCGTACGGTCGGCAAGCAGACGGTCGGTCTCCTCGGGCGGCAGTTCGGCGAGGAACACGCGGACTGAGGAACTGGCGAACTTGTTGTAGCGCGTGCCGATCGCCGCGCTGTGCTTGACCTGGTGAGTGGAAGCCGTTTGTTCCACGACAATCGCGTTGCTACCGTTCCAAACGGCGATCGCGGCCGTCTCGCCTGTGGCTAGTGTGAGTTCTTCGAGGTGGGGCAGGGCGGCACGGCGGACGCTAAGCTCGGCCAGCAGTGGTCCGGCCAGGCCGATCATCCCGAGCCCGAGGCGGTATCGCCCTGTTTCCTCGTCGCGCTGCACGTAGCCGGCTTCGTCCAGGCCGCTAAGCATCCGGGAGACCGTGCTCTTGTGCAGGCCAACGAGCTCGGAGATCTCCGTGACGCCCAAGAGGGAACGCTTGGCGACGGAGAAGGCTTCGAGCACGGTAAGACCGTTGAGCAGCGATGCTGCCGCCCCTTGCGGTTTGTCAGTGGTTGTTTGTGGGTCAAGCATGGGTTCTCCCTCTCCAGGCGCTACGCGCAGTCACCGTAGCCATCGTACGGCGTGCCCATCCAACCTCTCGTCGGAGGACAAGTCTCCAGCGGCTCCACGTCGCCGAACTTGGAGTCCATATCGAACAGGTTCCACGCCACGACTCCTGGCACGCGGTCGCCCACGGCCTCCTTGACCATGATCTGGCGGAAGCCCTTGGCGATCGTCCAGGGTCTCAACCGGGATCTTTTTGGGACCACAGGCCCATGTCGGACGGCAGGTTCACATCGAGGAGGAGAACTGGTGGCCCGGGCGGGTTCAGGCGTTGGCCATGTCGACGTGGATGACGGCCGGCCGGGTGCCGTAGCCGCTAGTTCTGCAACATGTAACCCTTTTTTCTCAGCAGTCCAAAAACCGACCGCGCCCCCTCCCCACCCTGCTTGGCAGAGCCTTGCAGAATCCTTCCGCAAGCTGCTCTCCAACTCTTAGGGAGGCGCACGTCCCCTGACGCAAAAGGGGAAGTCCCAAGAAATGAACGTCAAAAACATTGCGTGTTGTTCGCAAAGGAACTAAATTGCTTTCTAAGCAACGATGTGAGCTGCGGCACATCGGATTGCGGGACCGGACCCCCGGCCCAGCGGACTAGCTCCAATCCCGGGTGAATTCGGGCCCGGCCGAGAGGCCCCCGTCTTTCCCTTCAACCCAGTCCTGAACCAAACTTTCGAAAGGACCCCCTTATGAAGCGCATCGGAGTAGACGTCGGCGGTACATTCACCGACTTGTATTTCTCGGACGACGACCAGCGCATCGCCGTTGTGGAAAAGGTTCCCTCCACCCCGCACGACCCGTCTGAGGCCGTGATCAACGGCATCATAAAGCTCTGCGAAAAGGCCGGGGTCTCGCTTTCGGAGATCGACCAGCTGGTGCACGGCACCACGGTCGCCACGAATACCGCGCTGACGCACACCGGTGCGGAGGTCGGGATGATCACCACCGAGGGTTTCCGGGACATCCTGCACATCGCCCGGCACAAGAAGCCGCATAACTTCTCCCTTCAGCAGGATCTGCCCTGGCAGACAAAGCCTCTGATCAAGCGCCGTCACCGGCTCACCGTCAAGGAGCGCATCACCGCACCGAACGGCGACGTTTTGGTTCCCCTGGACGAGGACGAGGTCCGTGAGCGCGTACGCGAGCTGAAGGCGGCCGGCGTCGAGGCCATCGCCGTCTGCCTGCTGCACTCCTATCTGAATCCCGCCCATGAGCAGCGGATCGGGGAGATTGTCGCGGAGGAGTTCCCTGAGGCTTACCTGTCCCTTTCCAGCGAGATCGTGCCCCTGTACCGGGAGTATGAGCGGTTTTCCACCACGGCGCTGAATGCCTATGTCGGGCCCCGGGTCTCCCGTTACCTCTACCGCCTGCAGGAGCAGGCAGAAGGATTGGGTTACAAGCGGGAGATCCTGCTGATGCAGTCCTCCGGCGGTATGGTCCCGATCAAGGAGGCCGCGAAGCGGCCCGTCACACTGATGATGTCCGGACCGGTCGGCGGCCTGATCGGCGGCATGTGGGCCGGTCGTCAGTCCGGCTTCGAGAACGTGGTCACCCTGGACATTGGGGGGACCTCAGCGGACATCGGTGTGGCCTACCAGGGTGAACTGCGCATGCGCCACCTGCTGGACACCAAGATCGGCGACCACCAGGCCATGGTCCCGATGGTGGACATCGACACCATCGGCGCAGGCGGCGGCTCCATCGCCTACGTCGACGCCGGCGGGGTCTTCCGCGTCGGTCCGCAGTCTGCCGGCGCCGTCCCGGGCCCGGTTTGCTACGGCCGCGGCGGGACGGAGCCGACATCAACTGACGCCCAGATGCTGCTGGGACGCATGCGCCCTGACCGCGTCCTGGCAGGCTCAGGCATGGATCTGGATCTCGATGGCGCCCGAAAGGCCATGGAAGGTCTGGCGGAAAAACTCAACATGTCCGTGGACCAGGCCGCCCTCGGCGCGCTGCAGATCCAGAAGTTCGGCATGACCCAGGCGATCGAGCAGAACTCCGTCCGCCGCGGCTACGATCCACGTGACTTCACCCTCGTCGCGGCAGGCGGCGCCGGCGCACTGTTCGCCTGCGAGATCGCCGCGGAGCTGGAAGTCCCGAAGGTGCTGATCCCGGCCCACCCGGGCATCATGGCCGCGACCGGCCTGCTGGCTACCGACGAGAAGTATGAGTTCGTCGCCACCAGGCGGTTCACGTTCGCCAGCGCAGACCCCGCCGCCATCCAGGGCTCCTATGAACAACTGGAGCGCGACGCCAACGCCCAACTCGATGCCGAGGATGTGCCAGCCGAACGCCGCAAGCTCGAATGGCTCGCCGACGCGCGCTACGAGGGCCAGGGGTACGAGATCCGCTTCACTGCGCCCGCCGGACCGGTTAACCAGGTCTGGCTGGAAAAGGCCGAGGCAGCCTTCCACGACGCCCACTTCGAGGAGTACGGCCACCGCTTCAAGAACGGCACCGTGGAAGTCATCAACATCCGCGTGGAGGCCAGCGCCCTGATGGATGACCTGCCCACGCCGGAAGCGATCAAGTCCGGTTCCCTCGAGGACGCCCTGGTCGAAACCCGCCCGGTGACCTTCGAACAGGATGGCAAGCCGGTCACCCTGGACACCGGCTTCTACGACCGCGACAGGATGGGCGTGGGAATCACCTTCACCGGCCCCGCCATCATCGAGCAGTACGACTCCACCACAGTTATTCCTCCGGGATTCTCCGGAGCGGTGGATGCAGCCGGCAACCTCGTCATCGACTGCCCGGCCGCCACCCAGAGCGCCGAGAAACTGGCCACCCCGATCCTGATGCGCGTGATCGGCGGCGCCCTGAACTCCGCAGCCAAGGAAATGGCATCGGTGCTCTTCCGCATGGCCTACTCCTCGATCATCCGTGAGTCCGAGGACCTCGGTGCAGGGCTCTTCGACAAGGACGGCAACGTGCTGGCCGAGTCCGACTCCACGCCAATGTTCATGGGCTCGATGCCCAAGATCGTCAAGGGTGTGATCTCGGTCCTCGGCGACGACATCCACGACGGTGACATCATCCTGCACAACGATCCGTACCTCGGCGCCACGCACTCCCCCGACGTCGCGATCATCGAACCGATCTTCCACGACGGGGAACTCGTCGGCTTCGCCGGCGCCTCGGGCCAGCTGATCGACAACGGCGGTGCGTACTCCGGACTGATGGTGGATATCCAGGACATCCAGTCCGAAGGCACCATCTTCCGGGCAGTGAAGATTTCCGAGAAGGGCGTCCGCCAGGAATCGCTGATCCGGCACATCCTCAACAACACCCGGACACCCACCTCCAACGAGGGCGACTTCCAGGCGATGATCGCCGCCTGCGAGCTGGCCAAGTCCCGCTACATCGCCCTCATCGAGCGGTACGGCTTCGGCGCGGTCCGCGAAGCCGGGCAGAGCTGGATCGACTACTCGGAGCGGATGCTGCGCCAGGAGATCGCCAAGATCCCCGACGGCGTCTACGAGACCGAGGTCGGCTACCTGGACGACGACGGCCGCAACTACGGCAAGAAGTTACCGATCGTCGTGAAGGTGATCATCGAGGGTGACGAGATTACCTACGACCTCACCGGATCCTCCGAACAGGTGCCCACTGCCTACAACTGCGCTTTCGAGGGTACGACGGTCTCGGCATTCACGTTCATCACCCGGATGATATTCCTGGACGAGGTTGCCTTCCCGGTGTTCGTGCCCCAGAACGAGGGCATGCTCAAGCCGCTGAAGGTCATCGCCCCGGAGGGCACCATCTTCAACCCCACGTACCCGGCCGCGACCTTCTCGCGGTTCTCCCAGGTACAGCGGGCCGTCGACCTGGCCCTGCGGGCCCTGGCCCCCGTCATCCCCGAGCGCGTCACGGCCGGCAACTCCGCCCACATCCACTTCATCTCCTACTCGGGATGGGACGAGAAGCAGGGCGAGTACTGGGTCTACCTCGAGGTCAACGAGGGCTCCTACGGCGGCCGCGCAACCAGCGACGGGCCGGACTCCGTGGACAACCTCATCGCCAACACCCGCAACAACCCGATCGAGGAGCTCGAGTGGCGGTTCCCGATGCGCACCGACCGCTACGAACTGCGCTCCGAGCCGGCGGCGGCCGGTGAATTCCGCGGCGGCATCGGCATCGTCCGGGAGAACACCTTCCTGACCGACACCGCGATCACCTGCGAGGGTGAACGCCACGAGTCAGACGTGCCGTGGGGAGCCTTCGGCGGCCATGACGGCCTCAACGGCTCGCTCGTGAAGAACGTCGGCCGGGCGGGCGAGGAGTCCTGGCCGTCCAAGGTCACCGGACGTCAACTGCTGGCCGGTGACTCCCTGCAGATCACCGTGCCCAGCGGTGGTGGCTTCGGCGACCCGCACAAGCGGGACCCGCTGAAGGTCCTCGAGGACGTGCTGGACGGCTTCACGACCGCCGAGGCGGCCGCCCGTGACTACGGTGTGGTCAGCCTGGAGCCAGCTATTGACGCTGGTCTCCAGGCCGCCCCCTTCGTTCCCTACTGATCACATCCCACCATCCCCGTGAATTAGGAACCGTTATGACCACTGCCCCAACCTTTCAATTTGTCGAGTCTGATGTCACGCCCAAGGACGTACGGCTGGCCACCTGGATTTGCTTCTTCGCCTGGACCTTCGCCGTCTATGACTTCGTCCTGTTCGGCAACCTCCTGCCGGTGCTGGCCGCAGACCTCGGCTTGAGCGCGGCCCAGTCCACGGGGATCAATACCTGGGTGACCGCCGGCACTGCACTCGTGGCCTTCGGGATCGGCCCGATCGTCGACCGGATCGGCCGCCGCAAGGGCATCCTGATCGCCGTCGTCGGTGCCGCCGTCGCCTCACTGCTGACCGCCACTGTCGGCTGGGTTGTGGGCATCGCGGCCGGCCTGGGACTCGTCTTCCTGGTCCTCGTGCGTTCACTGGCCGGCCTCGGCTACGCCGAACAGGCCATCAACGCGGCCTACCTCAACGAGATGTTTGCCCACAACAGCGATCCCGCCAAGGCCCGCCGCCGCGGTCTCATCTACTCACTCGTCCAGTCCGGCTGGCCGGTCGGCTCCGTCCTGGCTGCCGGGTCCGTCTACCTGCTGTTCCCCATCGGCGGGTGGGCGCTCTGCTTCGCCGTGGCCGCCATCCCCGCCGTCTTCATCGTCATCGCCGGACGCTGGCTCAAGGAGAGCCCCCAATTCGCCCACCGTCACCAGATCGACAAGATGATCAAGGACGGCAGGGTGGAAGAGGCGCAGCAGCTCGGGGAGAAATACGGAATCGACGTCTCGGAGAAGGCCAGTCCGCTCGTCTCGGTCTTCCGTGGGGAGTCGCTGCGGTCCACCCTGACGATCGGCGGAGCCTTCCTCCTGAACTGGCTCGGCGTCCTTGCATTCGCGATCCTCGGCACGTCGCTGCTTACCGCACCGGACGGCAAGAACATCGAGTTCGACAACGCGCTGCTGGTACTCATCATCTCCAATGCCACGGCCTTCGCCGGCTACCTGTTCCACGGCTGGCTCGGCGACCGGATCGGGCGCCGCAACGCGATCGGGATCGGCTGGATCCTGTGTGCCGCCTCCTTCTTCACCATGCTCCAGGCACCGAACGGGAACTTCCCGCTCATCATCGGGCTGTACAGCGCCGGGCTGTTCTTCCTCATTGGCCCCTTCTCCGCCCTGCTGTTCTTCACCGGCGAAAGCTTCCCCGTCCACACCCGGGCAACCGGAAGCTCCATCATCAACGCCTCCGGCCAAGTCGGGGCGATCATCGGCGGCCTGCTGATCACCGCCACCCTCGCCGCCGGCGCCGGCTGGATCAACGCCACCCTATGGTGGGGCGTCCTCCCCATCCTGGCCTCCGGCCTGCTCATCTTCGCCGCCCGGAACGTCGACCCCAGCAAGGTCCGCCAGGACTGACAGGGACGAACCCGCACCACAAACACCATCCGCACGGCGGGAACTCCCTGGGACCACGGAGTTCCCGCCGTGCAGATGACATTAATCCGTAGCCCTTATCGAGTGGACCGCGACGGCAAGGCCCGGTTGCTGCTGCCCACCTCCCCGCCTCAGGTGAGCAGGAGGTGACATGCCGAGTTGCCCAGAAGGCTGTCGGGCCTGCTCGTCCCGCTAAGGTTCTTTGCGCAGCCTTGCCTGTTCCACCAGTTCGGTCATCCAGGGCCGGTGCCCGCGGTGCAGCGCCATGCTCTTGGGCAGCCCTTGGACGGAGGTGGTGGAACCGGAAATGTCCATGGTAATCCGGCCGCCGGCCATGGGGCATTGAGAGGCCGTCCTGTATACCTCCCCGCGGACCAGGGCCTCCAGATAGTGGGTGACGGCGCACGAGTGGCAGCACTCCGGTTCCTCGGAGCGTGTCCAGCGACGGTAATCCGACCTGCCCGATCGGTGTGACGGGTCTTCCCCCGGTGCGAGAATGTCTGCATGCTCACCTTCCTGGAGACTGAACGACTTCTGCTCCGGCAGTTCACCCCCGACGATGCCGAGCTACTCGTGGAACTGGACAGCGATCCGCGCGTGATGCGGTACATCACCGGCGGTATCCCCACCCCCCGGGGCGAGATAGAAGGCGACTTCCTCCCGGCATTCCTCGACTACTACCAGCGCTTTCCCGGCTACGGGTTCTGGGCCGCGATCGAGAAGACGACCGGGGAATTCCTCGGCTGGTTCCACTTCCGGCCCGGCCCCGACGATCCACAAGATCAGCCGGAACTCGGCTACCGGTTACGCCACGCGGCCTGGGGAAAGGGGCACGCGACGGAGGGATCGCGGGCACTGATCGCCAAGGGGTTCACCGAGTTCGGGGTGCAACGGGTTGTAGCCTCGACCATGGCAGTCAACACGGCCTCCCGAAGGGTGATGGAGAAATCCGGCATGCGCCTTGTGCGGGCCTTCGTCGCCGACTGGCCGGTGTCCGTTCCGGGCGAGGAGCACGGCGACGTCGAGTACGCGATCACCCGAGATGAATGGGAGGCTGACGATTCCCGCCTTCGTCCCCAGTGACCCGCCCATATCAGCCGGCCGGACATAAGACACCGCAGCGAGGTCCGCGATCGACTCTGAGGCGATTCAACCAGGCCCGACCAGCGCGACCATCACAGCGGAGAGGGCCGGACTGAGACCGAAAGCACCCCCCTGCCCATCGCCCAGGTTGAATCGACCGTCTTTTGGGGCCGGCCAGCTCTTTTCGCCGCATGGAACCGAAGGGACGGCGCTGCGGAAGAGGATGGGGACTCCTGAACCTCGAGAGTTTGCCCGACCCGGATCTCAGCCTTGCGCGTCTCCGGGGAACTCGGGCCGTCTCGAGCGTTCATGGGGGTCATGGCCGGCGGGCGGCCGCCGAGTCTGCCTTGGCTTTCGCGGTCGCTTGGCCGGCCTTCGTGCCTTCGTGCAACCGCGGTCGTTCGTACGCTGCACGAGACGCGAACATGTCGAAATTTAGCTTCCGGTGCGATCTTGTTGTGTCCGGCCAGGGTTCGGTAGGTGACCGGAAACCTATCTCTCGACGTCCAAGAACCCAGACCCTTCGACTCCGGACCAAGTGGCCGCCCGCTAGCCGCCGGCGCTGCACGGGGCAATGGATCGAGGCGCAGGTTCGGCCGCGGCCAGATCCTTTATCTTGGCTATGCGGGCTTTGGTATCCGGGTCCGCCTCGAGTTTCGTGTAGACACGGGCACCGGCAGCTTTGAAGGCGACAACCTCGGCCACCGTCGCTACGACCACAGTTCCTCCGTCTTTGCAGAATTTCGCCGCATCGTCCGCCGTCTCGGTCATTGTTTCCACGGCCCACGTGCGGGTGGCTGCCGCCGCGTCTTTCAGGGCCTGCCGCTGATCCTCGCTCAAGGCTTGAAAAGACTTCGTGTTGATGACAAGGGAGTTTAACTTGGAGTAGAGGATCATGTTGCCGGTCGCGGTCGTGGCCTTCGGGAGCGACCCGGCCAACGCGAACGACGATTCCGCCGCCACCACCGTTCCCGCGGCCATACCGTCATAGAACTGTTCGCCCACAAGATCGTCCGGAGTGGCACCCATCGACTTCAGCAGATCGTAAGTCGTGTCGGACCGGGGAGCCCGTACGGTTTTCCCGGCAAGATCAGCCGGCGTCAGTATCGGTTCGAAGAAGGAGAAGAGCATTCGCGTGCCTTCTGGGAACAGGGCAAGACCGGACACACCGACCTTGTCCAGCCCTGCAAGCATTTCGTCCGCGACTGCCGGGGCGGAGACCTTCGCCATCAGGGCATTGGATGTCACGAGGAATGGCGCGTGAAGTGCCGAAAAGGAACTCACCCCTTCGGTGTCCCAGGCCCGGGCAGGGACGAGTCCCATATCGAAATCACCGGTAACCACTGCGCGTGCCACTGCTTGATCCGGGTCGTCCTTGTCCTCACCCACGGCTTTCCACACCGGTTCGATCAGGACCTTGCCCCCGGAGTGTTCCTTCACGTTGCGGGCGAATTCCTCAATTTGGGCGGCCGCCGGGCGGCCGGGCTCATCATCGGTGGCTATCCGCAGGGTCTTGCTCTGTTCTGCCGCCGGCGGCGGGCTGGCCGTCGTCGAGCTGCATCCCGCGGTGGTCAGAAGTGCTGCTAATCCGAACCCTACAGAAGTCATGAAGTTGAACGGATTTTTCATAACCACCCGCCTTCCGGACGATGAACCAGCGATGCAGACTTTGGGACGGGAGACTGGTGACGCAGCACAGCAGGAAACGTGCGTCTCCGCAAGCTACGCCCAACGCCGCAGCGAAGCAATAGGGGACGGCAACGCCGGACCGCCGTCCTGTTGCGCAGCGAATCTTCCGCTGTGCTGGCCCAACCGAGGACAGTTCGGGGCCCGTTTAACGGTGTGGACTATCTACACATCACGTACGGCCCCACATCCCAGCATGCTGAGGACCTACAGCCAAGGCGCCTGACCCCGCCACCCACAGTGGCTGGCGGAGACGGCAAATCCGTGGGTTAGGTGATCTCCTCGCATGGTGGTGCCGGCTGAGCGGTTACTACTTGGGTATTCGGATCGTACTCTAGGGCCGGCCTTCCGGCCACGATCACTGTAGCGCGCTCCCACGGCCGGTCTTCAAGTAGGAAGGGAATTTCTTGTTCTTCCCACTCCCTGTGCAGGTCTTCTTCTTCGTGGCCATCTCGTTCCAGGAGGCGACGGCGGGCTTCAAAGTTGTCGCACTGCACCCAGATTGAAGCGTCGACTATGTCGGAGAGAGCATGGCGTGATGATCCGCTCCCTTCCACCCACACCACAGAACGCCCGGCGGGTAGAGCTATGGCACCTGGACGTTCTCGGGCCACCCACCCCGGCGGACGGTAATGGACTGCCTCGCCTTGGAGCAGGGGTTCGAGGACACCGTCACGGAGTTCATCGGCCCAGTCAAAAAACGAGAGATGCCACGCTACATCGTCCGTGTGAACGACATCTGAGTCCGGCACCCAAGCTAACAGTCGATCGACCAGGGTGGTCTTGCCTGCCCCGCTCCTTCCATCTACCGCTACAATCCAGGGGCGGTTCAGACGTTGTCCTGCCGCGGGCAGTAACCGCCGCACGAAGCCTTCCAGTGACTCGGCTTGCCAGGGTCCCCCATCGGGTTCGCCGACTTCCGGTTTCATATCCATGGTTACCTCGACTTCGAATATCGGTCCGCCCAAAGCTGCCTTGTATGGAGTCTCGAGAGTTGCTCTGTTTAGCGCAAGCTCTTTTCGTGGCCGAGGATGGCTGGTGTGCTAATCTACGCGGGGCTGCCGTGTTGCGCAGTTCCGGGCCGGTGTGGCAATGGACGAGGCGGATGCTGCCAGCGGTGCTGTCATCAACAGTACGGAGGCGCTGATGAATGCGAAGATTGCCTTTTTCATGTTTGATCCTTCGTTCAACCGGCGGTAGGAGATACCGCTGAAGGATGCGTTTCCGGCGCCCTCGCCCTCACCCAGAAAGAGCGGGGTCGGGCTTCCGCAGCATCCGGACCGGGTTCCGCGATTGTGGAACGTGACTTTCATTGGCGGCACGTCATCCGGATCTGATGGACGTGGCCGGTTGCCGTGAACTTTCGGGACAATGCCCTGACTGCGGCGTGGCGATATGCCGCCAAGTGACCGGGTCTGCCGGCACAGCGGTCTGAGCCCAACCGAGCGAACCTGCCAGCCCCAGAGTGGGGACTACCTGTCTTAAGAGTGCTGGCTACCTGCTCGGGCGTATCCCCATTGTCCCGTCGCAGAGGTGGCGTCCAGACTTACGGAATTGGTTAAAGAAGTTTCGTCCAGAGAACGAGTCCGAGGAGCCTGAGGCGGATTGACGCTCGGCGAAAGTGCGATTGACCCCGTGTCCCCCAAGATCGCCGAGATCCGCATCGAATCCGCCGGCACAAAGCCAGTATGGACGACATCCCAGCAGTCAGTGTGGTCGCACCAGTGGCCCGTCGGGTCGTCCCGGGAAGACCGCCGAAGGACCAAAAGGCAGCAGGCTGAGGCATGGATCGGCCGACATGACGACACGCGCGGCGCAAGTTCCTCTCATTGTCGATAGCCGGTGCCACCATCGAGATATGAGCACTCCAACAGTGGAAGCAGCGATCAATGAGCTCATGGATTGGGAGTGGCACGCAGTCGAGGAGTTACTCGCGAAGCGCGGCCTCCTGGGCGACGGACTCCTAGTTGAGGACTACACCGGACTGATGTCATGGCTCGAATCAGTGACCCGGTACACCGTCGTGCATTTCGCGTCAGTGGCCGTCCTATTCGTGAACTCCTTCCCGGTCGATGCCATCTCCTTCCACCGCGACCTTCTTGGCTCCGACGATCCGAAGTCGTTCTTCACCCTCATGCCGCGGACGTAGAGGCTCAGCGGCACGCGGACAGGCGCGTCGACTGGCACCTTCGGCCGGTCATGCCTTACAAATGATGGCTATGACGACCACGACCGAAGCGCCGGCCTTTCACGGCTCTTCAAGGTTCATGGGGAAATTGATTCCCGGATGAGTGTCATGCCGCCGTCCGGACGGCACTTCTCATGAGAATAATCGATTTGTAGTTCCCTGCGTTGCGGTAGCCGCGAGCAGTGCGTTTGATGTGCTTGATTCCGGTGTTGTTAGATTCGACCTTGCCGGTGGTGGCGCCGGTGACGATGAGGACTTCGATCTCCTTCCACCACCGGCAGACCGTGCGATAGAGCTTGTTCGTCTCCGGCCGCCCCGCGGCCTCAACGAGGGCCTTGAGTTCCTCTTTCGCCGAGGCGGCGTCGGCCAGGGAGTTGGTGCGCAGCAGGGTCCGCAGCTGTTCCTTGCTGGTCAGATTCGAGCTTCTGCCGGGCGGGATCTCAATCACATGCGCCAGTAGCCAGCCCGCGTATGGCAACGGCGTTATGAAGCTTTGATAATGACATCGTCGACATAGCTGTCGCCCACCTGCCGGGGGTGCTCCGCCCCCAGCTGCACCCGGGTCAGCGTCGTGAAGCCTGTGCCCACCTGGTGGCTGGAGTAGAGGAGGCTGGCGTCGAACCAGACCTGAACGGTGGAGGCGGCACCGTTGGCCACCACGCGCATCACCACCTTGTGCCAGGAGCCGAGCTGTACCGCCAGTCCAAGGTTGGTGTATCCGTAAATGCCCGAAGGGGACGCTACTCGCAGCCACAGCTGGCCGTTGCCGTTGTCGCGGAAAACATCGGCCACACGGGTGCCACCATTGAAGAACCGGAAATACGGGACGTTGTTTCCTACGTTGCCCGCCGTCGTGATATTGAACCAGCCGTCGGCGTAGGCGCCCGAGGAGCCCGCCGGCAGGGTTGCTGACATCTTGGCCACCGAGCCTGAGTCATCCGTGACGTGCAGGAAGGCCGCGCAGCCCCCTGAATGGTGCTGGTCGGAGGTGACAGAGGCCGTCCCGGTCCCCGACGTGCTGGCAATAAACCCCTCCAGCGTTCGGGATTCGAAACTGGTTGCCACCACGGGTACGCCCGGGTACTGGCTGGAAGGTGACGGCGTGCCGGGCTGGCAGACCGGGGCCGGGGCCTTCTTGTTGTTCTTGTTTTTGTTCTTGTTGTTCTTGTTTTTGTTCTTGTTGTCGTTGTTGTTGTTTTTGTTCTTGTTGCTGTTATTGCTGTTGTTGCTGTTATTGCTGTTATTGCTGTTATTGCTCACTGTGGTGGCTGTTGCGGCCATCGGGGCGGCGAACATCAGTGCGATTGCTGTGGCGAACGCGAGCAGGGTTTTTTTCATGGTCTCTCCCCGGAAAATGTGTCACCGGTGTTTATTGGGGCTGTGAAGCCAGGCGCGGTGAGACCGGATCCTTCAGGCGCCGGATCTTTCCGGCGCCTGCATCATAGAACACGGTTGCTCTCTCTGTCACGAGTAGCGGGTACTCGCTCTAGAAAACCCATCGATGCTCACATTGGCCCCGGCAGTGAAACCGGAAAACTTGGAAGTCTCCAGAGTCTATGCCCGGCTGGCCCTTTTCCGGAACCTGGGAGCTATCGCCGATCCGGTTGCCGCGGGTGTATTCATCGCGGCCGGTTCGGTCCAGCGGGCTCTTGTCGCGGACGCCGTTTCCTCTGTCGCTTTGGCGGCGGTAATCCACCTGGCCCGGTTGCGTGCCATCCCGGAAGAGCTAGCTGCCCAGGGGCCGGTGACGGCTTCCCGCGGCGGCCGGTCAGGGGTGCGCAGGCTTCTGCAGTCTGGGGGTGGAGTCGGAGCCTCTGTGTGGATGCTTGCGATGGCCATCTTGTTCACCGCGGCGTTGCCAGTGGCACAAGCTCATTTCTTACTCAAGGACCTCTCCATGAGCCCGGCCCTCTAGGGTGCGGTCCTGGCAACCTATGCCGCCGGGCGGCTGGCCGCATCGATTCTTTCGTCCTTGGCTGCGCTCCCCGGACTAGCTGATACTCAGCTCGCGGGCGCGTGCCTTCTTTATGGGAGCAGCTCTCGCGTCGGCGGCACTTATCCCCGTAGTTCCAGTCGTCTTCGGCCTGTTCTTCCTCGCCGGCGCGGCCAATACACTGCAAGTACTCTCGATCAGGACCATCGTCCACGACCCACAGGCCAGCCTTGCAGCGGACGACGACACTCTGACGTCGGGCGATCATAGATGTTCCTTGAATCTCTCCCAGGCCGACTGACGAGTGATATCCAGGGCCGCTCCAATTTGGGACCAAGTGATCTTTCGTTCTCGGGCAGCGCGGACCCAGATGCGAAGCTGCTCTTCGACCTTGAGGCTTACCCGGGAAATTTCGGGCAGATGCTGCAGTATTTCCGCGTCTGACATTTGGTCCCAGACCGGCCCCATCGACTTGGACGGCCCCTCGGCGCTGGTGTCGTGCAGGATCTTCCCTGCCTCGGCAACGCACAGTTCGCAAATGGTGACTCCAGGCCCGGCTATGAGCCGGGTTCCGGAAGGCGGCGTCAACCCGCAGAAGGTGCAGAAATCGCGAGGGCAGATATTAGGCATAGATACGTTCTCCAGACAGGCGAGTTCCTACCATGAATGTCAGGTTAAGCCTGACTATAGTCAGGTATGACCTTACGACTCATGGCTTTCATCAAGAATACGGGCACCCGAAGAGGCGTCGGACGAGCGGGTTGGATTCGTCATGCCTGAGGCTTTCCGAAAGCTGTTCACAGCAAGCATTGGGGACGGAATCGGCGACGATGTGCTCCGGTCGATGTTGCCGGTTATCGCTGTTGCCGTCCTTGGCGCAGGGGCGTTCCAGACGAGTGTTCTGAACGCGCTGGGCATGGCGGCATTCTTGCTGCTCGGAGTGCCGGCCGGTGTTCTCGTGGACAGGTGGTCCAAGAAATCCACGTTGGTTCTGGCCAACGTTGTCCGTGCCGCCGCAGTTGCCTCGGTGCCGATTGCTTATGTCCTTGGAGCGCTCAGCATCTGGCACCTCTTTGCAGTCGCTGCCGTCGTCAGCGTGGCTGACGTCGTTTTCACGACGGCACAGTCCGCCATGATGCCGCTGCTGCTGAGGGGAAGCGAGCTGGGTGACGGCTACGCAAAAATGCAGTCCGTGCAGAGCGGCCTGGCCATAGCCACACCGGGGATTGTGGGTCCGATTGTCAAAGTAGTGTCCGCTCCGGCCATGCTCCTCATTGCCGGCGCAGCCTACTTGTTCTCAGCGGTCATGACCGGCAGACTCCCACAAGATCGCCCCTCCCGAGCAAAGACCCCGGACAAGTTCTGGTCCGAAGCACGCGATGGCCTCGGCTACACCTTGAGCCATCCCTTGATTCGCTCCTTGATGATCTCCGTTGCCCTGGTCAATGCCGCAAGCATGTTCGGCGCCGCCGCCAAAGTCATTTTCGCCCTGCAAATCCTGAACATCCCCATGGATCAATTCGTAATCCTGGGCGCACTGTCAGCAGCAGGGGGGCTGCTCGCTTCCATGACAGCCACTCCCATCACACGACGTCTCGGCGTCGGGAAAACCAAGATCGCCGCGAGCCTGGCCAGCGCCGGATTCGTCATCATCGTCCCTGTCGCACCTTTTCTGGGACTGGCTCCGGTCGTGTGGGTTGGTATCTCGGGATTTGGCTGGTCCTTCTTCGTCATTCTGTCCGGCCTGGCGGGGGCCGGCATCATTCCCCGGCTCGTTCCGCACCATCTCATGGGGCGAGTCATGTCCACCTACCGGCTCTTCACCCTTGGGATCATGCCCGTGGCCAGTATCGGCGGCGGAGTCCTGGCACTGGCAACCGGCGTCATTCCCATGCTCTGGCTCTGGGCGCTGGTTGCCGCCGCATCCGCCATCCCCATCCTTCTCTCACCAATTCGGTCCTGGACGGAATTTCCCGAGGCACTCGACGTCCACTCACAAGACAATCCGGAAGTCGTACCGGCTGCGGCACCGTAGTCCCACACCCGAACAAAACCCAAGGGCGCGCACGGTCAGCGCTGCTCGTTTTCGACGGTCATCATCTTCGTAAGGTGGGGCCAGCTTCAACCGTCCTTACGGGGCCAGAAATACTTGACACGATCACCGATCCGCTTGGCTGCGTCCGTCGGCCATAAAGCGCTGCGGAAACCACGCCTTTTACCGCTGCGATCCACATGGTCTTTTTCCGGCTTCCGCAACACGATTGGGCGAGGGTCTAAACACGATGCAACGTCGAGCTGCCGCACCGTCCCGTTAGTGGGATCGCCTGAGTGTCCGGAGGGTTAGGCGCCTTTTCCTCACAAGTCGTCAGGGGCTGGTGTAAACGTTGTTCATTGCCGGACGACCTTGATGTCGGGGTGGTTCTTCTCGACCCAGTCGGCCATCCGGTTGCCCCGCAGCGTTATGAACTTCAGCGAGGCCTCCCGAACCTTGACGTATTCGTCCTTCGTGGTCGGGACGCCGGGGCGCTTGAAGTTCTCGTCCTCCTCTAGGAAGAAGTCGATCTTTCCCTCCGGCGTCACGAGGTCCTGGAGGTGGAAGAACTCCACGAACTGCGTGAATGTGCAGAAGACTTTGAAGAAGTCCGCGTAGTTAGTGGTGACATCGGCGAGGGGACTGCCTGGCTCCTCGGCGTAGTGGCGCCGGATGCATTCCAGGGTCAGGTCCATCCGGTCCGCGATCCGTAGTCGCATTCCTCTGGCGGTGTTTAGGGTGGGCTGGTGTATTTTCCTGACGGGCCAGATCATGGCACTGCCGATCGTGTACGGCGGGTTGAAATAGCGGCGCTTCTGCTCCTCGCTCAACTCGGCCTTAGCCTCGACCAAGTTCCTCGGCTTCCCCCACTTGGTGTAGGAGTTCGTGATGGCGTCACTGCCGAACGTGAACCTTTTGTACGGGGTCTGCTCGAACATTAGGTAGTTTTTACGACGCTCCTTTGGCTCTGCCGGGACCTGCACTTTGAACAGTTCCCCGTCGCATAGCTCCTTGGTCCAGAGCAGCTGATGGTCAGCCTTGAGCACCGGACTATGGGAGTCCGGGTCCTTTCCTGGAGGGGTGTCGACCTTGTAGTTGAAGTTGATGTCGAAGACGCGCATGGAAGGGAGTATATGTGCGAGCCTATTTCGAACCGCGGAACCTACAGCTGAAACAACCGCAGTCGTCGCAGGCACTTGCTACTTCAGCACACGTCGCTGGCCGAACCGGACCGCCAGGCTCCGGACAACATCCACGCCTACGTCATTGATGGCGGCATCACACGTACACGGGTGTGTACAGTGTGCACGCCACCTTTGGCCGGACAAAGAGGCATCACCCGGTCCCCGCGCCGGCCGGGAGCGGGGCGATCCCCCCCGGAAACATCCGCAATCCAACAGATACCATTTGGCAGCACCGAGAGCGCTTCGATCGTCCGTTCCWACATTTCCCCCGGAGCCAGRGGTCGKTTCACGCCCTTCTACGGYCTCGCCCCTGGAAAAACGGGTGCGGAGTCCTAACCGGACGGCGCTGACTGCCACATTTTGCGGAGGACGGCGGGACCTCCCGCCGTCCTCCGTTGTGCTCTTGCGGCCGGAATCTCACACCTTCCACTCCTCGTCGACAGCAGCAAATCACGAAAAGGCTCGGCGTCACCGCCACTCCCCTGGATCAGGCGCTCAGCGAAACACTTCTCATCTATAGCAACCCGCAAGGCGCCCCAGCATTGTTATGACCATGAACCAGCCGATGCCTCGCCAGCCGTCAAAGCACAGCAGTTCCGCGACCCTCTCGCATCACCAGTMGAACCTCAGATGTTGACGGCAGCAGTTGCAGCGGCGCTCGGCAATCTTTCGGTAGCCGTGCTACCAGAAACCACGCGTAGATTCTTCGGGGATTGGTCTCCTACGGGGAGGACTGGCGCCCCCCAGCCTTCTGTTGTGTCAGCTGACCTGCTGGAGCCAGGTCAGCACTGAGATGTTTCGGCCGCCGGGGTATGGACGAACTGAAGGGATTGAGCCCGGTGCAATACGGGGCGCAATCCCTTCAGTTCCGGCTCCTTGGGGAGCCCGTCAGGCGGCGGGTTGGGTCACTTCTTTTCAGCCAGGAACATTGCCTTTTCAAGCGGTGTCACGGTGAGTGATTTGAGCTGGGCGGTACCGCCTTCTGCGAAGAGGGCCATCTTGTCGGCTCCGGCGTTGGGGAATACCTGGTCGGTGATGGTCCGCAGACCATCCTGGGCGAACACTTCAACTGAGGAGCGGTCGAGGAAGACCCGAAGGGTGACGTAGCCCTTCTTGTCCAGGGTGACGGGGGTGTCCTCGATGGAAGCGAAGGCCGGGTGGAACGCGGTGTTGCCGGAGTTAGTGCGGTCAACGAAGAGCTTCCCGGTCGTGGCGTCGTAGCCGATGACGGTGGACGCGGCTCCATCGCCCAGCACGGTGATGCCGGATTTCTTGGCCGTGCCCGGCGCGAAGGTGATGTCGACTCGTTGGACCTGACCGGAGGCGGCCGCGGGCAGCGGGGTTGTTCCCTCCTCGATCGGGATGCCCTTCGTCGTTGAGTAGCTTGGCTCTTGGGCCAGCTTGTCGACCTGCTTGACGGCGCTTTGGGTGAGCCGGGGCCCTTCCGGGGTCTGGGTCAATTTCACTTCGCGCGGCAGGGCCATGGCGCTGCGCCACGGGTTGGTGGGGATGTTGTTGGCGTAGTCCCAGTTGTTCATCCAGCCCAGCATGACCCGTTTGTTTTCGGGCATGTTGGCGAAGGACACGGAGGCGTAGTAGTCGCGTCCGTAGTCCAGCCAGTCATAGGTCTCCAGGGCCGACTGTGCCGGTTTCGAGGAGAGCATGAAGTCGTCCGCGAGAATGTGGCCCCAACCGAATCGGTTATTGTCGACCACTTTGATATGTGCTTGTTGGCCAACGAATTCTTTGACATTCCATGATGCCCAGTCAAGCTTTTCACTGTCGTTTCCGGTGGCCGTGCGGACCACTTGTCCGTTGACCACGAGGTTTACCGATTCCTCGTCAGACCGGGGAACGGCCGGGCCGTCAGTCAGCATGACGTGGTCAAGGGTCAGGTGTCCCCACCCGCCGGTGGCCTGGTCAACTACACGCAACTGTGCATTCTGTCCCGCGAACTCGGCGACATCCCAGCCTTTCCAGTTCAGGATTCCGGAATTGTCTCCTGCGAGGGAGCGGACCACCTTGCCGTTGACGAGCAACTGGGCGGCCAGGATCTGTCCGGAGTCCGCGGAGCGGTTGCCGCCGCCGACCAGCATGCTCATGAAATTCTTGGTGATGGGGAATTCCGGTGATGTCAGGGTGCCCTGCCGGTCATCGCCCGGTGCGGTGCCGGTCTCGAAGGTGTTGATCCGTTTGGCCCCGAGGTAGAAGTCCCCGCCGCTGGTGGAGGGCTGGAAGTTGGGGGTGAGGTCGCCGGTCCCGGTCCAGCCGGTGTCGGCCAGCGATGTCCCGGCGGGAACCTCGAAGCCGTCAAACTTGAGCTCCCCTTCGGGCGGGGTGTTGTCCAGCTTGTCGGAGACGCGGGGGTGCTTGCCACCGCCCACGAGGAAGTTCAGGTAGTCGTCGGTCACGGTGAAGTTAGGTGACTGCATGGACCCGAGCGGCCAGTCGCCGTCGTTGAAGGAGTTGATCAGGCCACTGCCGTCAAAGCCGGTCACGGGGCTCTGGCCGGGAAGGACTCCGTTTGCCGGAGTGCTGCCGAATGGGCCGTTCTTCCAGTTTCCTGGCTCGTTGTTGACGGTCCAGCCGTTGTAAGTTCCGTCGTTGAATCCGGCCAGGACCGTCCCGGGAGGGGGCGTGGCCACGGGTTTGGTGGTTTCGGAGGTGAAGGTGGTGCCGTCGAAGTTGCCCACGAAGTACTGGCCAGCGGAGCCGCCGGCCACGCCTCCGGGGTTGATGTTGACGACCATGACCCATTTAACGTTCTTCGGGTCGCCGTCCACGGCGAGGGGAAACAGGTCGGGGCATTCCCACTGCCCGCCGGTGGCATTGGCTGGTCCGAATTCACTCAGTGGGGTCCAGTCCTTGAGGTTGGCGGACTTGTACAGGACGACCTTGTGATCCGTGGCTTCGACGGCGGTCATGAGCCAGTAGCCTCCGCCGCCGGGTTTGTTGTACCAGGAGACCTTCGGGTCACGGAAGTTGGCGGAGTTTCGGTTCAGTACAGGATTGCCGGAGTACTTGGTCCAGGTCTGGCCGTCATCGAGGCTGTAGGCCAGGGACTGCGCCTGCAGGCCGCGGTGGGGCGAGGCGTCCTTGTAGGCGCTGGTGAAGATCGCGATCAGCGGTGGGTTCTCTTTCGTACCGAAACCGGTCGTGTTGTCCTTGTCCACGACGACGCTGCCGGAAAAGATGTCCTGCTCTGCATCGGTGGAGATCGCCAGCGGCTGCTCCTGCCAGTGAACAAGGTCCTTCGACGCGGCGTGGCCCCAGGACATGTTCCCCCAGGTGTTACCGGAGGGGTTGTGCTGGTAGTACATGTGGTAGACGCCCTTGTAGAAGACGAGCCCGTTGGGGTCGTTCATCCAGTTCTTTGCCGGCGTGTAGTGAATGGCCGGCCGGTAGGGTTCGTCCCCGGGGCCCGTCGCGGCCGACGCCGGCAGGGAACCTGCCAGTGCCGCGGCCAGCGTCAGTCCCGCGAGCGTCAGTGCAGAAACGGCATGCGTCCTGCGGGTGGTCGTGTTCTTCATTCGTTTGATTCGCCCTTCGTTGCGCGCGTCGTCGGTAGACAACGTTGTCAGTGCGAAGGACACTAAGTGATGTCCGTCAGACAAGTCAACGGTTTTGGCGGCGCGGGAATGAGGCCGCCCGCCGCGCGGCTGAGCCGGGCGAGGCGATGGGCGGGCAGCAGAAAATTCCCTCCCAGCGGTAGGGCTGGAAGGGTTATTTCCGGCAGGCGGCTCCGTTCAGCCGTCTCCGTGGGTCCTGGACGCAGCAGCTCCCGCCGACCGTGGATCGGCTGGATTTGGCTGAGGGCTATTCCAGCGGCAGAAGCCAGGTCAGTTCCGAGGCGTCGCCTTCGATATGGCGGGCCAGTTCCTCGTTGAATCTGGCGCCGTAGTCGGCGCCGATGTGTTCCTGGAACGCGGCTTCATCGCGGTAGACCTCGAAGACAAAGTACTCCCGGGGGTTCTCTTCCCGGGTGCAGGGAAGGAACAGCTCGTTGCCCGGTTCACGGCGCACATGCCGGGTCAGTTCGAGCATCATTTCAGCAACGCGGGCTTCGCTGCCGGGCTTGACGGTGAACTCGGCATACAGGGTCTTGGTCATCATGATCCCTTTCAGGTCGATGGGTTCGAAATATAGTTCAGGAGGCCACCCCTGTCAGGCCGGAGGGCGGAGTTCCCCGGAGCCTCGTTGTATGAGCTCAGACGGGACAACATAGGTATGCGGGGGCTGCTGGTCGCCATCGATCCTGGCCAGGAGCCGCTCTGCTGCCAGCTTCCCGATTCGCTCGGGGTGCTGGGCAATGACTGTCACGCCGGGATCCATCATGTCGGCAAGCGTGAAGTCATCGAATCCGATTAAGGCCACGCGTTTGCTCAGCCCGAGCTCTCTCAGAGCGCGCATGGCGCCGAAAGTGATGAGGTTCTGGCTGGAGAAAATCGCCGTCGGTGGTTCGGCAGCGGTGAGAAGTTCCAACACGGCCAATCTGGCCGATTCCTCATCGTGCAGGTTTTCACGAACGGGAATCGTGGAAGTGGGAATTCCCTGCCGGCCGATCTCCTCAATGAACCCCCGCCGGCGTTCCCGGGCGGTCTGGATGTCGGTGCGGTCCCCCAGATAGGCGAGCCTGGCGTGGCCGCGGCTGATCAGGTGAGCAGCTGCCCTCGCGGAGCCTGCGGCGTTGTCGGTCACGACGGCATCTGCTTCCACTCCTACCGGTTCACGGTCAATGAAGATCAAAGGCAGGTCACGGGAATGCTCCGGGATCACATACGCCTGGCTCCTGGCGATGGGCGTGAGGATGAGCCCGTCGACACGCCGCCCAAGAAATGCCGCCACGATGTCCTGCTCCCGCTGGGGGTCATCATCCAGGCTCGCCGCAAAGACCGCGATTCCCCTGGCCCCAAGAGCATCTTCTATGGCCCGGTTGATCTCGCCGCTGAACGGGTTGGAAACACTCGGCAGCAACAGCCCGACCGAGAGCGTCCTTCTGCCCGCGCGGCGCAGGCTGCCGGCGGCCATGTCCAGCTGGTAGTTAAGTTGCCGTGAAGCGCTGAGCACCTTTTCCCGGGTGGCGTCCGACACGCCAGGTTCGTCGTTGATCACGCGGGAGACGGTCTTTATTCCGACGCCGGCAAGGGCAGCCACGTGGCGCATTGTCGGACGACTGGCGGAAAGGGTCGGCTGGCTACGATCGGACATCGTTGTCAAATATATCGCTCCTTCTAAGTTGCATCTATTGACTCTCTAGTGTGATGCTGATTACATCGTACATGACATCGTTGTCGAGGCCAGTGAGGGCCTCAAACATCAGGAGATTCAATGTTGAGTTCCAAAGCACCCCGTTCAACGGCCACCCGCCTCTTCGCTGCAGGAGCAGTCCTGACTCTGGGAGCGCTCAGTCTTTCAGCATGTGGTGGAAGTTCCCCGTCCGCCTCATCAACGGGAGCCGCGTCCGGTGAAAAGGTCGGCGTCTCGCTGATCGTTAAGACCACGACCAACCCGTTCTTCGTCGCCATGGAAGACGGGGCGAAGAAGGCCGCCGCGGCCGAGGGCGTGGACCTGAAGCTGGCTGCCGGCAAGGCTGACGGCGACGAGGACACCCAGATCCAGGCCATCGAGAACGCGATCTCCAAGGGCGACAAGGGCATCCTGATCACCCCCAACGGCCCGTCTGTAGTGGATGCCCTGAAGAAGGCCAAGGATGCCGGCCTGTTCGTCATCGCCCTGGACACACCTCCGGACCCGGCCGACGCCGCCGACATCACGTTCGCGACCGACAACTTCGCCGCGGGTGAGCTGATCGGCAAGTGGACCGCAGCCCAGCTGGAGGGGAAGAAAGCGACCATTGCCCTCGTCGATCTTTTTGACGACAAGGTTGTCTCCGTGGACTACAACCGGGACCAGGGCTTCCTCACGGGACTCGGCATCGACACCGCGGACAAGAAGAAGAACGGTGACGAGGCCAAGACCGGAAAGTACACCGGCGGCAAGGGCGGCGAATACGAGATCGTCGGCAGCCAGGCCTCGCAGGGCGCCGAAGACGGCGGCCGCACCGCCATGGAAACCCTCCTGTCCAAGAACCCGAACATCAACGTCGTCTACACGATCAACGAACCCGCTGCGGCCGGCGCTTTCGAGGCCCTGAAGTCTGCCGGCAAGGAAAAGGACGTCCTGGTCGTTTCGGTGGACGGTGGATGCCCCGGCGTCAACAACGTCAAGTCCGGAGTCATCGGTGCCACGGCCCAGCAGTACCCGGTCAAGATGGCCGAACTGGGAGTGAAGGCCATCGTTGACCTCGCCAAGACCGGCCAGAAGCCGGCCAACTCACCGGGGCTTGACTTCTACAACACCGGCGTCGAGCTTGTCACGGACAAGCCGGTCGACGGCGTCAAGAGCATCACCACCACCGAGGCCTCCGACATCTGCTGGGGAAAGTAACCCACCCAGCTTCACTAAGGGGACGGGGAGGCCGGAGTCCGCTATCGGCCTCCCCGCACTTCATCTACCGAGCTAGCTCCGCCCTAGCAACCATCACCGAAGATCAGGACCAATCGTGACCCAGCAACAGACCGCCGGACCGCCCAGCGCCGGGCAGGCCGACCTGGCCGAGGAATTCCTCGACCGCCAGACACCGCTTAGCCGGATACGCAATATCCTCCACCGTTACCCCGCCGTCAGCCCCGCCCTCGTGCTTCTCATCGCGGTGGTGGTGTTCAGCCTCCTCAATGAGAGGTTCCTGCGGGTTGAAAACCTCTCCCTGATTACCCAGCAGGTCTCCGTCGTCGGCACCCTGGCCATCGCCCAGACCCTCATCATCCTTACGGCAGGCATCGACCTTTCCGTCGGGGCCGTGATGATCCTGTCGTCCATGGTCATGGCCCAGCTCGCCGTCAACAACGGAATACCCGCGCCTCTCGCCCTGCTCGCAGGCCTGGTGGTCGGACTCGCCGCCGGAGCCCTGAACGGATTCCTGGTCACCAGGTTCCGGCTCCCGCCGTTCATCGTCACCCTGGGCACGCTCAACATCTTCATCGCCCTGACACTGCTCTACTCCAACGGAGCGACAGTGCGCGGCTCGGCCATGCCGCCCCTGCTGACCTGGACAGGAACCACCTTCCCGGTGGGCCCGGTCAGGATCTCCACGGGCGTCGTCATGATGCTCCTGCTCTACATCGCGGTCGCCTTCATCCTGGGCAAGACGGCCTGGGGCCGGCACGTCTACGCCGTCGGAGATGACAAGGAAGCCGCCCGCCTGGCCGGCATCCCGGTAAACCGTGTCCTCATGAGCGTCTACCTCGCAGCCGGCGCCGTCCTGGCCGTCGGCGCCTGGATCCAGATCGGACGCACCAACGCAGCCAGCCCCAACGGCGGCGTGGACCTGAACCTGGACTCCATCACAGCCGTCGTCATCGGCGGAACCAGCCTCTTCGGCGGCCGCGGCTCCGTCTGGGGAACCCTCCTCGGCGCCCTGATCGTCGGGGTCTTCCGCAACGGCCTCTCGCTCGCCGGGCTGGACGTGCTCTACCAGACGCTCGCCGTGGGCGTCCTCATCATTGTTGCTGTGTCCGTCGATCAGTGGATCCGAAAGGTCAAGTCATGACCATGACTGAATTTGAAGCCTCCCACGTCGCCACGCGCGAGCCCATCCTGCAGGCCCGGAACCTCGTCAAGACTTTCGGCCGTGTCGTGGGACTGGACGGCGTCAGCCTGGACCTGTACCCGGGCGAAGTCCTGGCGATCATTGGCGACAACGGTGCAGGCAAATCAACCCTGATCAAGTGCCTCACCGGCGCCGAAGTTCCCGACACAGGAGAACTCTTTGTGTCGGGACAGCAGGTGCACTTCAAGCGGCCGCAGGACGCCAGGGTCCACGGCATCGAAACCGTGTACCAGAACCTGGCGGTCTCACCGGCGCTGGACGTCGCCTCCAACCTGTTCCTGGGCCGTGAGGAAAGGCGCGCGGGGCTCCTCGGAAGCGTGTTCCGGATGCTCGACACCAAAGGCATGCGCACCAAGGCCAAGGATGAGCTGACCCGGCTGGGCATCTCCACCCTGCAGGACGTGACGGTGCCGGTGGAGAACCTCTCCGGCGGCCAGCGCCAGGCTGTCGCCGTGGCCCGCGCCGCAGCGTTCGGTTCAAAGGTCGTTGTGCTGGATGAACCGACGGCGGCACTTGGCGTCCGGGAATCGAACCAGGTGCTCCAGCTGGTCCGGGACCTTCGCGACCGCGGCCTGCCGGTCATCTTGATCAGCCACAACATGCCCCACGTCTTTGACGTAGCGGATAGGATCCACATCCAGCGCCTGGGCAAGTGCGCTGCCACCATCACTCCGCAATCACACACCATGACCGACGCAGTGGCGATCATGACCGGCGCAGCCACCGCCTGAGGTCCGGCTAGTACCCGCCCGCTCTACCGGAGCCCCTTCTCCGTCCGCGGACCTCCCCCAGGTCSGGGGGCGGATCCATACCGGGAGTTCCCATCATCACCATCCCACGAGAGACAGACCATGGATTACCTCACAACAGCCCGGAACGACGCTCACCAGATGCTCGACGTCATGGTCATAGGCGAAGCGCTGATCGACGTGGTCACCACGTCGCACGACACGGTGGAACACCCCGGCGGCTCACCGGCCAACGTCGCCTACGGACTTGGCCGCCTCGCCGTCACCACAGGTCTGCTCACAGCCATCGCCTCGGACGCGCGTGGGATTTCCATCGAAAACCACCTCAGCAGCGCAGGCGTCATACTCCTGCCCGGATCAAAATCCCTCACCAAAACGGCATCGGCCACAGCAACCCTTGAACCCGACGGCTCCGCGAAGTACGACTTCGACATCTCCTGGGATCTTGCCCCGACAGCCCCCGCCTTCTTCCCAAAAATCCTGCACACCGGATCCATCGCCACTTTCCTTAATCCCGGCGCGGGCGCCGTGAAATCCCTGCTCGAACAAGCCCGCACACACTGCATGGTCACCTATGACCCCAATATCCGTCCAGCGCTGCTCGGCAGCCACAGGGAAGCTTTGGCCACCTTCGAAGAGCTCGTGCCCCTAACCGACGTCGTCAAACTCAGCGACGAAGACGCCCGCTGGCTGTACCCCCAAAAAAGCCTGGACGAAACCGCAGCACACATCCTCGGTCTGGGCGCCGGACTTACCGTCATCACCAAAGGCGCCGACGGCTCACAATTCACCACCCCCGCCGCTAACATCAGCATTCCCGCCGTGAAGTCCAAAGTTGCCGACACCATCGGCGCCGGGGACTCCTACATGTCCGCCCTGATCCTGGGCTTTCTCACCCGAGGAACCGAAGGCTTCGCCCCAGCTGTCCTGGAGCAGCTTGGACACACCGCAGCTGCAGCAGCGGCCATCACCGTGCAGCGCCCGGGAGCAAACCCCCCGACCCTGGAAGAACTCAACATCGCAATCGAAGCCCATTCCGGTGCCCAATACGGGGGTTCCTGAACCACCTAATCAAATGACGGTTGTCACACAAGACCGTTCACCAAATAAGATGGTTGCCGCCTATCTGAGGCGGCGCGCCGCGTTTCGTGATCCGTGTCCGCGAACTACGTAAAGGACACGGCGTTTGGGCTGCAGATCCAAGACCCAACGCGTCCCGGATACCGCTCCTTCAGCGCCACCCTCGCCCGCCCCCAGACCGGAAAATCCTCTACCGACGCCGGGATTCCGGATTCGCTTATGCCCCGCCGGCCAATCTGTTCCGCTTAGGCAGCTCACCGAAACGCAAAAAACGGCGGTGCTGCTGCACAGATCCCGATACATCGCTACTCAATAGGGGACATTGCCACTTAGGTTAACTGCGTATAGGCCAAGTTCGTGACGCGTCAGAAGTTTTTTGCGCCAGCAGCACCAACCGGTCGATATCCAGGTTTGTGAGTTTCTGACAGCGCCGTCACGGCGGCAATATCCTGTGGGGTCGTTCGACAGCACCCACCCACGAGCCGTGCACCAAGTTCACGCCAGATTGGCGTTCCCTCCGCAAGGCTTGCGGGCTGTTTGCTATCGGGGCCTGAAGTGCTCGCCGCGGCCGGACCCCACGTTTTGGTGACTGCGTCATAGCTTTCGCCCGAATTCGGATATGCGATCAGGGGCGTATCAGTGGCTCTGCCCAGGGCCTCCAGCGATGGGGAGACCAGCTCCAGCGGCACGCAGTTCACGCCGATAGCCGCCACGAGCGGCTCCGCCGAAAAGAGCTTTGCCGCCTGGGCCAGCGGCGTACCGTCGCTGAGGTGGCCGCCATCCCGTAACGTGAAGGAGAGCCAGGCTTCGACGTCAAACTCTTTCATGAGTGCCAGCAGGGCCTCGGCCTCCGGCAATGAAGGCAGCGTCTCACAGGCAAGAAAGTCCGCTCCGGCCGCCACCAGCGCTGCGATTCGAGGCCGGTGGAACTCCAAAAACTCGTTTTGGCTGAGGACATAGTCGCCTCGGTATTCCGATCCATCGGCAAGGTACGCGCCGTAGGGCCCGACCGATCCTGCAACCAGCAGGGGGCCCGCATCCGGTTTTTCCGCCAGGTACTCGCGGCGTGCCTCGTCGGCCAGGCGCACACTCAATGCCACCCGTTCCAAGGCCGCTTCCTCGCCGATGCCGCGGCGCGCAAATCCCAGGGGTGTGGCTTGATAGCTCGCCGTGATGGCGACAGTGGCTCCGGCGCGGAAGTAATCGTGGTGTACGCGCTTGACCAGTTCCGGTTGCTCCAGAAGGACTTTAGCCGACCACAAAGGGTCTTCCAGATCGCAGCCGTGCGCTTCAAGCTCGGTGGCGAGTGCACCGTCCACGGTCAGGTTCGCTCCGGCGTCGAGAGTGCGGGAAAGCAAGGTGTTACTGGGCATCGTTCACGGCTCCAAGCATTTCGGTTTGTTCTTTCCTGCCGGGCAGTTGCGGCGCCTCGCGGCCGGCAATGCACGGTAGCACAGCGTGCATTGCCAAAAGGCGCAGTGCAGCCCGTGGCTTGCAGATGACGGTCAGCAGCCGCTTGCTCTGACCGGTGTTCCGTGGCTCAGTCACGCCCAGAGTCTGGCGGATGTGCCGAGAGAACGCGCCCCCCTCCAATAGTGTGCGTAATAAGCATTTATTCATGCTTGTAATGCATATCACTCTATGCCACCATAGCCTTCAGACACCATTTGCGAACTGCCCAGGAAGAGGCTTCCCTTGAAAATTGCAATGAAATCAGTCCGCAAGCTGCGCGTGCATTGGCCCATAGCTTCGGAAACTTTCTCGCGGCTCGCCAGGGGCGACGCAGAAGCATTCAAAGATGAGGCCGGCATCGCGGCCCTGCTCCGGGCTTCGTCGGAATCCCCTGACTTAGGGGATTTTGGCAACTACAGGCATGTATTCGAATCCGGCCTGGGCTTCGAGGGTTTCACCTGCACTGAAGGCGCTAACCCTACGTTGGGGCAGGTGGGGCAGCGGACAATTTCGCCTACCTTGGTCTTCACGACGTATTTCGATGCGGCGCTCCCTGACGCCGCCGTGGAACGCTTCCTGCAGCACATCGTGGATATCCATCCCTGGGAGGTACCGGTCATCGAACTGACAGGCCCGGTCAGCGTCTCCAGCACAGCCCTTCCCGCACTCTTTGAGAGCGAGGCCGCATCATGATTGAAGCCACCACGGCCGGACTTTGGGACGGTCTGCAGGCGTTGCTGGCGGGCAGGTCATTCACCGATCTGACGCACGCCTTCCACCCCGGCCAGCCGCATTTCCCGGCCTTCCCCGACGAAATCAGGGAGGCGGTCTTTGACCTGGAGAAAGGCGACGGTTTCACCGCTCACCGCTATTCGATCATCGGCCAATGGGGTACGCACGTTGACCCTCCCTCGCATTTCATCCGTGGGGGACGGACCTTGGACCAGATTCCTGTGGAGGACATGGTCCTTCCACTGGCCATCCTCGACATCACCGCGCGGGTCACCGCAAATGCGGACGCCACTCCTACGATGGAGGACGTCCAGGCATGGGAGCGCCGCAACGGTGCCATCGCCCCCGGGGCCTTTGTGGCGTTGCGGACAGGGTGGAGCCATCGTTGGCCCGACGCCGACGCCATGGCAAACAGGGACGATAAGGGGGCCAGCCACACGCCTGGCTGGTCCCAGGAAGTCCTCTCCTTCCTGATCGAGGAGCGGTCGGTAACAGCCGTCGGCCATGAGCAGACAGACACAGACCCGGGACTGGCTACGTCCCGCCAGGATTTCAGCTTGGAGACCTATGTCCTGGCGCGGAACCGGTGGCAGATCGAGCTGATGGCGAATCTGGACGGACTTCCAGAAGCCGGCGCGATCCTCATTGCAAGCTGGCCGAAACCCCTGCACGGCAGCGGCTTTCCAGCCCGTGTCTTCGCCATCCACTAAGACACGGTCTCCAGTGACTAGAATCGGATCCATGTCTAAGACGTCCAGCATGGGCCGGGGAATCATGGCTGTCCTCGCGGTGGGCTCCCGCAACGCAGAAGGCCTGTCTGGCGGAACGGTCGCTGATATAGCAGCCGATCTGGGCAGGGACCGCAGCCAGGTTTCGCGCAGCCTGCGGACCGCCGAGCAGGAGGGGTTTCTGGCACGCGGAGACCACCGGTCCTACACAATGAACTGGTCGCTCCTGACAGACGCACAGCTGTTGACAGAGCAGCGGCTGCAGACCGACGGCGTAACCGCCCTGGAAGGCTTGGCCGGTGAAACTAACGAAGGATGCTTCCTTGGAGTTATGAGCGGAAACAGTACTGTCACCATCGGTGAGCGTGTTCCGGCAAGTAGCAACATGGTCGGTTCGTGGCTGGGCCGGCCCTACCCGGCGTATTGTAGCGATGCCGGCCAGGCCCTGCTGTGGGAAGCCTCGGACGCCGAAGTCCGAACCATTTTCTCCGGCGTTCCCTTCGTGCGCCATGGCCCCAATACACCGCTTGACGTCGAGGACTTCCTGTCACGACTGCGCGGGGCGCGAGCACGGGGGTACTCCGTTGTCGACGAGGAAGCCGAACCAGGACTTTACTCCCTGGCCGTTCCGATTCGCGACTTCAAGGGCGATGTGGTGGCAGCGCTTCAGGTCGTCGGCGCCAAGACACGCTTGGAGCCGCGCCTGGAGCTATGCGCTACGGCTCTCGTGTCCTGGGGAAAGTGGCTTGAGTCAACGTTGGGTCACGCGGCGCCGCAGAACCGGCCCTAGCTGGCAAGGCCCTTCCGGACTGCGTTGCCCCGGGGATGGCCCTCAAAGGACCCCAGCCGCTCGGCTGCTGCCGTAAGGGCCTTTGCAATGTCACTGGTGCTGGGTTTGATCTCGGCCCGGCTGCCGAGGACGCTGAGCGCGGCCAGAATCGATCCTTCAGCGTTGCGGACCGGAACGGCCAGTTCGTAGATTCCGTGCTCGAATTCTTCCTCCGCGACAATGAAGCCCCGTGCCCTGTCCCGGTCCATCAGTTCGGCGACTTCTTGCGGCGAATGGGCCGCCCCCGGACCGCCTACGCCGATAAAGTTGACATCCTGGAGAAGGACTTCCACGGCTGGCTGTTGGTCGTCCCACAGCAAGGCCCGTCCGGAGCCGGTGCACCACACGGGCGTCACCATGCCGGGTTTCACGAAGCTGCCGGGTACCGCATCGTTACTGGAGGCCCGCAGGAGAACGACCCGGAAGCCATCACGGACGGAAACTCTGGATCTAAGGCCGAAAGAAGCCACTAACGCCTCAAGTTCGGTTTTTGATTCGCGGACCCAGCCGGTATTCAGCGCTGCGGCCAGGCTGAAAAAACGTGGACCGGTTCGGAAGGGGCCGCGTTCGACTCGCTCCAGCAGTCCCAGCTCACACAATTCCTGCGTCAGCCGTGAGACGCGGCTTTGTTCCATATCCAGCTCGGATGCGAGCTGGGAAACGCCGAGAAGCCGCCTGCCCCGCTTCTCCCTGTCTGCGACCAACCGAACTATTCGAAGTCCTTGGGCCATGGACGACGCTTCCGAGGAAGAATCCATGCTCCGTGCTCCTTCCGCCCGATGACTACGCCTATTCTCACATGTCTTCATTGTTGACCAGGACGCGGTTTCCTTGCGCCCACACAGTGTAGAGGTCAGCGAGTATCGCTGAATTCGCTGCTTCCAGTTCTGCCGGAGCGATTTCTGCGCGTCCCTGCCGCCCGAACAGCACGACTTCGTCTCCAGGGGAAACTCCCGCCACGTCGGTGACGTCGACAACCATGGAATTCATCGAAACGATGTCGACTATGGCAGCGCGTCGGCCGCGGACAAGCACGCTGCCTTGGCTGGCCAGTGCCCGCCGGTAACCATCTCCGTAACCCGCTGTCACTGATGCCAGCCTTGAGTCCCGGTCCAAGGTGTGGGTTAGCCCGTAGCCGACTTTGGTACCTGCTGCATAGCTATTAATGGAAGCGGTCCGGGCTTTGAAGGCCAAACACCGTTGGAAGCGCCCTGTTGTAGGTTCCGAATCGCCGTAGAGGACTGCCCCGGCACGGACCATGTCCAGCCACGAGCCGCGGACGTGCAGCGCGGCGTAGGAGTTGGCACAGTGGAGCAGCACGTCCTCCCGGCGCGTTCCGGTCAGTTGGAGCAGCGTCAACGCCTGACTGCGGAAACGAAGTAGAGCCGTTTCGATATGGCCGGTATCGTCCTTGGGAAAATGAGTCATGATCCCGGCCAGTATGAGCCCAGGGTGGCTCACGATCCCTACCGCAGATGCCCGCCCAAGCGTGGACGAGACGTCGAGGCTGTGCCTGCTGATCCCGGAAGCGTTGATATCGAGGTGAATGCGGATCGCCGTCCCGGCCTCGGCAGCGATCTTGTGCATCTCCCAGGCGCTCTGCGGGTCGGCAACAAGTTCTTCGACTCCGTGACGCATGCCGGCCTTGATCTCCTGCGGAGCCGCGGCACGGACACGCAAAATCCGGCCCGCAAAACCGCAGCGGCGTGCAATGCCTGCCTCCTCGTTACTTCCTACTCCGACGAAGGGAACGCCTAGACGAACAAGGGAAGGGAGTAAAAGGTCAGCTCCGTGTCCGTATGCATGGGACTTGACCACTGCGCACAGGAGCGCCCGGTTATCGATCATAGACAGGAGGTTCCGGACGTTTGACTCGAAAGCTGCTGCGTCAATCTCCAGCCGCTGCCGGCGTCGAGGCCCGAACTGCGTACGCGTTGCCTCAGGTCTTGTGAATTCATGGTTTATCCGTTGGACGGCTTCTCGGCCGGGGACGAAAGTCCCCGGCCGAGTAGCTGGGTAGGCGATGGTTGATGGCGGCATTAGGACAGTTAGTTTGCGCGCGCCTTGCGTCCGTACTTGAAGTAGAAGAAGGCGTAGCAGGCGCCAACAAAGGTAACTCCGAAATAGAGGGCTGCTACTTGGTTGGGGTCATAAGCGATGCCGATGAGCGAAATTAGGCAGAGCGAAAAGGCCAGGATGGGCACCAGCGGGAACAGCGGGGCTTTGTAGGCAAGGGCGGCGACATCGCCGCCGTTCCTGACGAAGGACCTCCGGTGGAAAAAGTGCGAGGCCGTGATGGACATCCAGACCCCGACGACGGCGAAACCTGCCACTGAAACGAGAGCCAGGTAGACCGTTTCGGGCGCAACGACGCTGCTGATGAGCGACGCAAGGCCTCCGAGCATGCTGACTGAAAGCGCGATTAGGGGGATACCGCCCCGGGTCAGTTTCTTCAGCGCCCGGGGGGCGTGCCCCTCATCGGCAAGGGAGTAGAGCATCCGTGCGCAGGAGAAGAGGCCGCTGTTTCCAGCGGAGAGGAGGGCGGTGATGATGACGAAGTTCATGATGTCGGCGGCAAAAGGAATGCCTATGGATGAGAAGACAGTCACGAACGGGCTTTCATCCAGGCCTACCTGATCAAACGGGATGGTAGCTGCGATGACAGCGATTGCTCCGACGAAGAAGATCAGCAGGCGGATGACTGTGCTGCGCATCGCTTTGGGGATGCTGGTGGCGGGGTCAGCTGTTTCCCCCGCTGCCACACCGATGAGTTCCGAGCCGGAGAAGGCGTAAAACACTGCAAGTGCAGTGACTAGGACGCCGCTGAAACCGTTGGGGAAGAGACCGCTGGAGGTGTTGAAATTCTCAAACATGAACGGGTGGCTGCCTCCCTCACTGAGCGGGTGGATGCCGAACAACGCCGCGCCACCAAGAACGATGAGGACCACGATGGCGCCGACTTTAACGATGGCAAACCAGAACTCGGACTCGCCGAAAAACTTCGAGGAAACTGCATTGAATCCGAAGAGGATCGAGGCGAAGATGACGCACCAGACCCAGACGTCAACATCCGGGAACCAGCGCTGCATGAGGAGACCGGAGGCAGTGAACTCCGATCCGATGGCCACTGCCCAGCAGAGCCAGTACAGCCAGGCCGTGGCGAACCCTGTGGCCGGCCCGATCGACCTCGCCGCGTAAATGTGGAAGGCGCCTGAGACCGGATACGCGATGGCAAGCTCGCCGAGGCAGGCCATAACCAGGTACACAACGAAGGCGCCGACCAGATAGGCGATGACCGCGCCGAGCGGTCCGGCCTGGGAAATGGTGTAGCCCGAGCTCAGGAACAGCCCTGAGCCGATCACCCCGCCCATGGCGATCATGACCAGATGGCGTGCCCCCATGGACCGCCGGAGCCCAGTGTCGGTCGACGGGGGAAACGTGGGCTGTGTGTCTAGCTGGACAGGTGATGACGGTTCCATGGTTTCTCCCAGGTGAGTGGATAGGTCTGATGCGAAAGATGCGACACATCGCCCCGGCTTGGGGGCAGGGCGCCTCGGGCTGTGCAGTGGCGGTAGTGATGAAAGTAACACGAAAACGGCTTTTGGGTCATTAAAAACATTTCAACATGCTTATGTTGCACCTAAGTTACCTCGTGACTCTGCTGCCGAATCGGCACACAGATGGTCAGTTCGCCCGGTTGTTCGGTCACAATGACATGCACTGACGGACATGGAATGCGGTGAGCATTGGAGGACCGATGTATCTGACTTAAGGAGCACCATGACCACCTATGACATTGCGCTGATCGGCTTCGGGGGCGTCAACAGGACGCTGGCCGAACTGGTCGCAACACGCGGTGACACACTTCGTTCCGAGCTGGGCTTCGGCCTGCGTGTCGTGGCCATTACCGACCTGCGTCTCGGCTCGCTGGTCCAGCCCGAGGGGATCGACCTCGGCATCGCACTCAATTTGGACGGTGGAAGCGAAACCTTCGCCGCCCATGGCGGGTCCGCGGACACCAATAACGAATTAGTTATTCGTGACTGCACCGCCGACATCATCTGCGAGGCCACGTTCACGAATCCCGACGACGGCGAGCCAGCAGTTTCGCACGTACGCTGGGGCCTCGAATCCGGCAAGAGCGTTTGCACGACGAACAAGGGCCCGGTTGCCCTCCGCGGCGCCGAACTGACCGCCTTGGCCGAACAGAACGGCGTGCACTTCGAATTCGAGGGTGCCGTCATGAGCGGCACTCCTGTCATCCGCCTGGCCAAGAAAATGTTCGCGGGGCTGAAGCTGAACGGGTTCGAAGGCATCCTCAACGGCACCAGCAACTATGTGCTCGGGCGGATGGAATCCGGACTGGGCTTCGAAGAGGCCATCAGCGAGGCAAAGGAACTCGGCTACGCCGAAGCCAATCCCGCAGCAGACATCGAGGGATACGACGTTCAGCTCAAGGTACTGATCCTCGCCAACGAGCTGCTCGACGCAGGCATCGAACTAAAGGACGTTCAGCGGGAGGGGATTTCGACAGTGACGCCGGAGAATATCCAGAAGGCAACCCGCGAGGGACGCCGCTGGAAGCTCGTGGGTTCAGCGCGGCGGAACCCGGACGGGTCAGTGACCGCAGGCGTCTCCCCCGTAGCGCTCCCCCTCGGCCATGGGCTGGCCGGAGTTTCCGGCGCAACCAATGCCGTGTCCTTCGACACCGACCTTCTGGGCCCCGTAACCGTCTCCGGACCGGGAGCCGGCCGTGTGGAGACCGCCTACGCCCTGCTCTCTGACATCATCGCAATGCACGCAGCCAGCATGGAAGTAGCCGCAAATGTCTGAATCAACGCTGTGCTCGACGGAAACGGCGCTGCCGCAGTTCCGCGACGTGATGAGCCCCTACGACGGCAGAGTGGTCGGCGCGGTTTCGCTGACCGAAGCCACCGCCGGCAATGCCGTGATCGAAACGGCCCGCGTCGGCGCCCGGAAGGCACGGGCTCTGTCCCGCAACGCACGCGGGAAGATACTGGACGGCGCCGCAACGGAGATCGAGCAGCGCAACGAGGAGTTCGCGCAAACAATTGTGTCCGAGGCCGGTAAAACGATCCGCCAGGCGCGGAAGGAAGTACTGCGCGCGGTCAACACGCTCCGCCTCTCGGCTGCCGAAGCACGCCGGAACGCCGGTGAAGTCATACCCTTTGACTCCTACGAGGGCTCAGAGGACCGCACAGGATGGTACTCCCGCGAACCACTAGGCATCATTGCCGCGATCACTCCTTTCAACGACCCCCTCAACCTGGTGGCACACAAGATCGGCCCGGCAATCGCCGGAGGAAACGCCGTGATCCTCAAACCCTCTGCGCTGACTCCCCTGTCAGCCCAGCTGCTCACGGACGCCCTCGTGAGCTCCGGCCTCCCGCCGGAAGCCCTCACGATTGTTCACGGCGACCGGGAAGTGGCCGAAAAAATCATTCGGTCCCGGGACGTACGAATGGTGTCCTTCACCGGGGGGTTCTCCACTGGGGAGAGTATCGCCCGCACGGCAGGCCTGAAGAAGCTTTCCATGGATCTCGGCGGAAACGCACCCGTGATCGTCCTGGACGATGCCCACATCGAGAAAGCCGTGGAATCCTGCGTCTCCGGAGCGTTTTGGGCCGCCGGCCAGAACTGCGTAGGGGTGCAGCGGATCCTCGTGGCCGCCCCCGTGTACGGCGCGTTCCGCCAGCGCTTCCTGGAGGCAACGGCGCGGTTGGTTGCCGGAGATCCATCGGATGAACAGACGGATGTCGGACCCATGATCAGCCCCACAGCATTGCAGGAGCTCCAGTCCAAACTGGACGTGGCCCTCGTCGCCGGCGCCGTCCTGCTCTCAGGCAACGTCACGGACGGCAATGTGCTTCAGCCGACCGTCCTGGAAGCCGTCCCGGCGGACAGCAGCCTGTGGAGGGAGGAGGTCTTCGGCCCTGTGGTCATGCTTCGTAAATTCAACACCTTCGAAGAGGCCATCGACGTCGCCAATGCCATCGAGTTCAGTCTTCATGCGGGCATATTCACCGACTCCCTGGCCAGGGCCATGGATGCGGCCCGCCAGCTCGAAGCAGGCGGCGTCATGATCAATGATTCCTCTGATTACCGGTTCGACGGCATGCCATTCGGCGGGGCTAAGTACGGGAGCATGGGCAGGGAGGGCGTCCATTTCGCGTATGAGGAGATGACCCAGCCCAAAGTCATCTGCATCAAGAACTGATCGAACTGGAGGGGCGCGGCCGAGGGACTGCGCCCCTCCAGTTCCTCGGAGCAGCCGGCACAAAACTGCGCACCACGGAAGCCCTCCCGGACGGATCAATCATTCTGGACATCGTCACCAGAAAGAACCCCTTGGATCGGGACGCAGCTCGGTCACTGCTGGACTCCGCCGTGCTGCCTGTCAGAAATCCAAACATGACCGGAGTCTGATCACTTTCACTCCGTGGCGCGGGCACCTCCGGCGCCCCGCCTGATGAAACTGGAAAGCGTCATGGCCGTCACCGTGTCCGTGACTCCGGGAATAGCAGCGATCTGCTCCCAGATCTCCTGAACCCTCTCCAGCGACCGGGCCTCGAGCCTCACCAGAAGATCAAAGTCACCGCTCACGACATCGCACAGAACCACCTCGGGAATCGACCGCAACACGGAGATGACGTCCGCCCCCCGCACCCGGTCCTTCCTGTAAACCATCAGGAAGGCGGACACCGGGCCCTGGCCCGGAGGGCCGGCAACAATCGTGTACCCCTGGATATACCCTTGCCGTTCCATCCGCTCGATCCGCTGGCGCACAGCGTTCCTCGAAAGGAGGACTTTGGTCGCCAGCTCTGCATGGCTCATGCGAGCGTTCTTCGTAAGCTCCGCAAGAATCCTCTGATCAATCTGATCAAGACTCACTCGATCCATGCCTGCCCTTCACAGCAATAATCCCCCGGACCCAACCGGTACGGAAACAACTTCAAGACCGAAGGCCTCGAAAAAATGACACTTCATCAAGCCCGGCCGTCTCTCACTGGCATTAGCTGCATCTTGTTCGACATGGACGGCACGCTCCTGGATTCGGCACCGGGCGTTACAACAAGTGCTGCACAGGCATTGGCAGCTGTGGGCGCGCCGGTCCCCAGCATGGACGTACTGCGCCTATTCGTTGGTCCGCCCATGATCGAGTCCTTCAGATCAGTCTCACAACTGGACGAAAAGACGGCCCAAAAGGCCCTCCAACATTATCGCAAAGCGTACGCCGATCATGGCGCCGAACAGTCCAGCCCCTACGACGGGATCATCGATCTACTCGAACGCCTACATTCGGCCGGCATTCCGATGGCCGTAGCCACATCCAAGGTTGAAGATCAAGCAATACGACTGGCGCGAATGTTCGGAATTGATTGCCACTTCATCACCGTATGCGGAGCGTCAGATAGCGAGGGAAGAGCGAGCAAGGCAGACGTCATCGCCGAATTACTGCTTCGGCTCCATTCCACAGGCGTAGACATCTCCAGTCCCGCAATGGTCGGAGACCGAAGCTACGACGTCGCGGGAGCAGCTATCCACGGTATCCCCACAATATTCGCACTCTGGGGATACGGGGAGGCCGAGGAAGCCTCGCAGGCCGCCGCCGTTGCTGCCTCCCCTGCGGCCCTTCTGCCACTGATCCTGGAGAAGCGCCGGCGGTCAGCCGCGCAGCATCCCTCGTGCGATGAGTCCACGAATGCGACCAGCAGTCATTCACATTCCACTGTTTGACGAGCCGTCGAAGCCGGCGTTTAGGGTTCGCACGCATTCCTCCCCGGCTGTGGAGCTCCCGCACTGGCTGGGAGAGCGCAATCGTGCCTTAAATGGGGCCGGAGACTCTCAGGGATGGACGAACTCGAGCGGCGCTAATCGTGATGGTTGTATTCGAACCGTTCGATGACAATGCTGCCGCTGGTTGCCGCCAGTCCGACAACGCGGCCGGTGAACCCGCCGGCGACCTCTGTGGACAGATACCGGCCGTCCATCCGCGCGAGCGTCGTCAGCTCGCCGTGCTCTCGAAAGCCCAATGTGACTTCGTCCGGCCCAGTATTTATGCCCGGTTGGCCCGCCAAGGGTGAGTCGTTGCCTGCGATTTCCAGCTGAAATGGTCCAGGGGCTGGGTCGATTTCCGCTGTCGCTACCACCTGTTGAAGGGGGCCGATCTGGGCCACGACCCGGATTTGGCGTCCGGAGGCTTCGATGCCATACCAATGGAAGTCGTCCATCCTCAGGAGGAACCTGACCGCCTCGTCACCCGAGAGTAGAACTGACGCGCGTGCATCCCAAACGTGTCCGAGGACCCTGGTTGCCAAGATGGGAACGCTGCCAGTCTGGCTCTGCCTGATAAGGAGACCTTCAGGGGTTTCGGCCGTAAACGAAGCCGGGTCCTGGCCGGGTGAAATCCACCGCGGGTGAAGGCTGTCTGAAGAGAAATCGTCAATAAACGAAGACCCGACGACGGGAACCTGATAACGGTCCTCATCGAACCGCGGCCAACCCTGGTCCCAGGAGATACCCGCAACATAAGTTTCTCGACCCAGGACGTGAAAGCCGGGAACAACGCCTCGGGGACGAACACCGAGGTAAACCGCGGCCCAATCACCATCGACCGTTTCGACCAGGTCCGCGTGGCCGACACTCTGGACGGGCGCCGCCATGCTGCGATGACGGAGGATGGGGTTGTTCGGATGCGGTTCGAAAGGACCTGCGGGACTGCTGCCACGGCTGACAGAGACGGCATGACCGCGTTCCGTGCCGCCTTCGGCCAAAACCAGATACCAGCAGCCGCCCGCCTCATACAGGTGCGGCCCCTCCGGGTAGGCCAACCCTGTTCCCTGCCACACCTTCCTGGGAGATTCCAAGAGGCGGCCAGCGTCGGGATCCAGCCGCGCCTGGACGATACCGGACTCATTCTCGCCGGGGCCGAACCCCACCCAGGTGAGGTAACAACTTCCGTCGCTGTCCCACGCGATATCCGGGTCGATGCCCAGCGTTCCCGGTATCTGTACTGGGTCGCTCCACGGGCCGGCAGCCTCCTTGGACCGCAACAGCAAATGACCGCCACCGAAGTCGCTCATGTTCGTGGTGACGAACCAGAATTCACCGTTGTGATGCCTGAGCGTTGAGCCGAAGATCCCGCCTGAAGGACGCCCGTCCCCAACAGCGAACTGGCTCCGCCGGGTGAGGATGTTCCCGATCTGATCCCAAGTTACGAGGTCCCGGCTGTGGAAGATCGGCGCTCCGGGGAAGTACTCAAAGCTCGACGTTGCCAGGAAATAGTCGAAGCCGACCCGACAGATTGTGGGGTCAGGGTGGAAACCCGGAATAACCGGTGTGATGGCTGCGGGAGATGTTACTTGCCGAACCTGCTCGACTGCAATGTCAACCAATGGGGCTCCGTCCGTTGCTGGCATTGACTACCCGGTCTGCGGGAGTAGAGGAATTTCAACCCTAGGATGTCCCGGCTTGCAGTCCCACCTGGACTTTCACTGGTTGGAACACCTTCCCTGCCTCACACCCGCATCACAGCCGGGGACGCCACGTCATTCAGCGCTGCCGCTGCATGGTCCAGAGCGTTGCACTAATTGGCCACGATGCCTTCAAGGGGCGCGACGGTATGTGCCCGGCTGCCTTTCGATCACATGGAAACGCCCCGGACCAGCGTGGTCCGGGGCTTGCGTGGGCGTCTGCTAGCGTCCGATGCAGACGGTGAGATCCAAATAAATATCGTTATCAGCGACAAAGCGATCCTGGAGGTAGCGGGCGAGGCTCGCGTCCGTAGCGGTGTGAACGCTTTGAGCGATCGCTCCTCGCAGCAGCGCCTGGGTGTCGGTGGATTTGACGACATCCAGCGGCGCCCACCCGCGATGACCGCCGGTAAGACGTTCTATGTCCGTGCGGAAAGAGCGCTTGTGGTCGTCGCGGACAGTAGCGCGCACGGTGAACGGGATAAAGGGAGTGGGCAATGAGGTCCTTTCACGAGGCAGCCGGTTGTCGACGCCCCGGTTAGAACAAGACCGCCGCAGCCCCCGCTATTCCCCCGAAGCAGCCAAGGAGTCCAGCATCACGGCGCCGGGATGGCACCTCCGCTATCGGCCATGGGCCACTCTGCAGGGCGAGAGTTGATAGCGGATCTTATGTAAAGCTACCACCTATTTGGTCTGTCCTCGGGCATACGAAATCCCAACCGCTTTAGGTCAACTTCGGGAGCGAGGAGACTGATGGCCAAAGACGGAGCCGCCGCTCAGGCAGTCACGGCCCTGGACGCGGGCATCAACCCCGTTTCGGCCGCCCTGCTGGGCGTCACCACAGGGGTCGGCGGGGGGTTGCTGCGTGACGTCGTCGCCAACCGGGGCCCGCAGCTCTTCAACCCCCGGGACATCTACGCGGTCCCGGCCCTACTGGGAGCGGCCCTGATCACTGCCCTGTGGCAGCTGAGCCTGTTCAACGCCGTGACAGAACTCTGCGTCGCGGCCGTGGTCTTCACCCTGCGGGTGCTCTCCCTGCAGTTGCGGTGGCGGGTTCCCCACGCTGCCCGGTCCCGGCACGGCGCGCGACCGGGCAAGACCTAGCAGGTCGGACCGGCCCGGCGTAGGTTGGGGGGGCAGGGCAGGACGCTCGAGCCGGAGGAAAGGAGACCTTGTGGCCGCGACCGAACAGATATTGCAACACTACGAGTCAATCCGCCCGGAACAGGAGGACTTCTACAAGGACCTCCACCAAAACCCTGAGCTCTCACACCAAGAACACCGCACCGCCGCCAACGTGGCGCGCAGCATGGATTCCTACGGCTTCCAAACGGAGACCGGGATCGGGGGAACAGGAGTCACTGCGGTGCTGCAAAACGGCAACGGGCCAACGGTTTTACTCCGGGCCGACATGGACGCGCTGCCCCTGCAGGAACGGACCGGCGCGGACTACGCAAGCACCATCACAGCCCAGGACCAGGGCGGGGACCGTGTGCCCGTCATGCACGCCTGCGGACACGACGTTCACGTCGCATGCCTGCTGGGCGCCTCCAGACTGCTCGCCGAGCACCAGGACAAGTGGCGAGGCACGCTCGTTGCCCTGTTCCAGCCAGCCGAGGAAACCGGCGACGGCGCCCGCGGCATGCTCGCCGACGCTCTCCTTGATCGCATCCCCCCGCCCGACGTCGCACTCGCCCAGCACGTGCTGCCCGGAGTCTCGGGCCACGTCGCCACCCGGTCCGGCCCGGTCTTATCCAGCGCCGACAGCCTCCGCATCACAGTCCACGGCCGCGGCGGCCACGGCTCAATGCCGCAGAACACTATTGATCCTGTCGTGCTAGCCGCCATGATCGTCCTTCGCCTGCAGGCAATCATTCCCCGCGAAACCCCGCCCACCGAACCTGCCGTCCTCACCGTCGGGAGCCTTCACGCCGGGACCAAGAGCAACATCATCCCCGACCACGCGGTCATGGAACTGAACCTGCGCACCTACACCGACGCCACCCGGCAGCGGATTCTCGACTCTGTCCGACGTGCCGTCCAAGCCGAGTGCGCCGCCAGCGGCTCCCCCAAAGAACCGGACTTCGAAACCTTCGACAGTTTTCCGCTCACCGTCAACGACGAGGCAACAACCACGCGCGTGGCCGGGGCCTTCAGCACCTACTTCGGTGACCGGGCCGGCAGCCTCGAGCTCCAGACCGCCAGCGAGGACTTTGGCGATATTCCGCGGACCGGCAACATCCCCTACACCTACTGGGGCATCGGCGGAACGGACCCGCAGACCTACAGGGCTGCCGTACGGGACGGCCGGGTGCTGGAGGACGTTCCGGCCAACCACTCGCCGATGTTCCTACCCGTCCTCCAGCCGACCCTGCAGACCGGCACCGAAGCCCTCGTCACCGCAGCCATGGCCTGGCTGGGCCCGGATAATTCACCACCGGCCAACGCGGCGGCCTCCTAATCAGACGAGGACGGGACAGCCGCGTCCGTGGCAGATGTTGCGTATTCAATAAACCGTGCAATCCCCCGTCGGCCCTGACAGCAAGACCCAAAACACCAGCACCAACCCGTGCACAGAACTGCGGCTTGCCTGCATTTCGCAAGACGGGAGGAATGCGTTCACAACACCGGAAGTCTGTCACTACCGCAGCCTGAGAGTCTGCCTACGCCGCCGATACCCGAGACTATGACAAGCCGCCGCTCAGAAGGGGCTACGAAGGCACGTTAGGGTGGGCACTCATCAAAGAAACTCGGGGGCATTCTGTGTTCCAGGCAGTGAGTAACGCCGCAGTCCCGCTGAAGCCGCGGCTGGGTTTCTGGCCGCTTACTCGCGGCCGGGCGCCGAGACGGTTGCGGGTGTGTGCTCGATGACGAGTGTGCTCCGGAGACTTCCTGGTGCTACCAGGCGGGCATTGCGTTCGTCATTGCCGGTTGCGCGCCATTCGGCGATGGCGGCGTCGTTGTCGAACTTCAGGTGCCGGGCGGTGAGCCGGCGCAGCCGTTCGCCCTGTTCGAGTTCCACGAACCAGGTTTCATCCAGGAGGGCTGCGACCTCGTTCCAGGGGGCCTCGTCCAAGAGCAGGTAGTTGCCCTCGGTGATGATCAGGCGTGTTTCTGGCGGGACGGCGATGGCCCCGGCGATCGCGTCGTTGACTTCACGGCGGAACACCGGTGCGAAGGTCTCCCGCGAGGTCTCTGTGCGCAGCCGGCGGAGCAACGCGACGAAGCCGGCACCGTCGAAGGTGTCCGGAGCGCCTTTGCGGTGCTCCAGCCCGCGGGACTCGAGCAGCGACTGCGCCAGGTGATATCCGTCCATGGGGACCAGGGCGACCTGCCGGGGATGGTCGGTGTGCAGGTGCTCCAGCAGCCATTCGGAGATGGTGGATTTTCCGGCACCGGGCGCCCCGGCGATTCCGAGCAGGCACCGTCTTCGCCGCTGGAGCAGCGCTTCGGCCCGGGCGAGGAGCTGCTGCTGGCCTGATTCGTCCCAGCGCAGGTATGGAGGGGTGTTCATCGCTTCTCCTTTCCGGCTCTCGCCTGGACCAGGCAGGAGGTCACCGGTGTTCTACGGCATCACGTTACATCGGCGTGGACAATGTCCACACACCCTTTGCCGGACAAACACCCGTCCACCTCTCCCCGGCCCAAGAATATGGAACGAATCGAGGACCAGAAAATCTCCCAGAAACTTCCCTCAGGTCATGCCGTCACCACAACTCCGGGACACGAATAGGTACAAGGCCGACCAGGTCCGACACCAACAGCAAGACGGGAGGCCCGAGTGATCCCAAGTCGCAGCAGGTCATGCAGTTCCAAGCGCTCCCGCCCATGAAGGAGCATGCAGCACCGCTGTCCAAGTCCAGGGAAGGAGCCGCCAGACCGCAACGGCCACCAACAAAAATGGGCCCCCGCAGGGGCCCAGAAAAGATTTGTACACGTTCAGCGGCCCACAAGCCCCTGAACAGGGAAAACACGTGCCCGAGGTGGGACTCGAACTGCATTCCTGCCCCTGCAAACACTGGGAACTCCCGGAAACATGCGGAATCCCGCCCGATCCGACCCACATACGACCCGATCCGAAGTCCAAAGCGTGTACTTTGTACACACCGCAAATTGGCCGCTTCGAAGCGCTCAGTCCAACGACCGCACCCCGCAACAAAGGCATGCGGTCCTTCTTTGTCCTGGCAGATTCTGCTCAGCTTGAGGCAGTTCTGGGGTTTCAAAATCCGAGGTCGACGGGACGCCGCAAAAGAGCCAGACGATTGCCCAGCTTCCCGGATCTTCATGATCGCTGCCACCTCCCTTCAGCCACCTCATGACCCAGCCGGCACAGATTCACATGACGGGTCAGGAAAGCAGCCAACCGGCAAAGCCCACGGACCCGGCGTCCAGCTAGCGCCGGACGAGATGCGTGGCAATAAGCCCGGCGCTGACTTCAAGCGAGACATCGCCGGCGGCCACCCCACGACGAGATCAAATGCCGCATCCGTGCTGAAGTCATGCCGGTAGCCGTTGATCCAGAGCATCAGAACCATCAGCGTTCACGCCCTTTGTTTGTTGCCGTCGATCCGAGGATGGAACCGCGCCACCGACTCCAGTAAGGCAGCTGCCTTCATCGGCAACTGCGGATGGGCTTCCGCCCAAGACCGTTGCTGCCGGCCGGGCCAATGCCGCGGCCAGGAGTCCGATGTCGCGGATATGGATCCCGTACCGGTCTAAAATCTGCAGTGCATCCTCGATTTCGAAGTACGCGGTCATGCATCCTCAAGGCGGTTCAGGAGCTCCGCGTCATGGCTCATGACGAACTCCAGACCCTCGCCGATGTGACGGCTGCGCCGGTGACGCTGGAGCACAAGCAATGCACCCTGAAGCAGCAACGCAGACTTGGAGGTGTGTTCCTCGGCAGCCAGCTGGTCCAGGCGCCGGTCCAGCTCTTCAGGAACACGCAGATTCATAGCCATGCGTTCTGGGAAATATTGGGGACGATCACGCCATCACGTCTCGGACCCGCGCGCCCTTATCGTGCAGATCTTCACCTACTTCCCGCTCTCCGCCCCCGTCACCGCCATGCTCCGCACCGGCTTCGGCACCCTCAGCCCGCTCGAGGCAACCATCGTCATCGCCGAACTCTTCATCATCGGATTCCTCATCCTCCGGCTCGCCGTGCACCTCTTCCGCTACGGGTCCATCCAATACTCGAGCAAACTCTCCATCGCCGGAACCTTCCGCAAACGCGCCCCAGCCACCGGAACATAGCGCTATCCCTGTCTGCCCCGCCGCAAAAGATGAGAGCCCCAACTAAGCGACTGCCGACAGCGAAGAGTGTCGAGGATTCTCGGGCTAGGGAAGGTTGAGCGGAATCGCGGCGAACTCAGTGATCGCCTGAGCCCATGCAGAAATCCGGCAAGGATCCCACCCATTGGACGGTGGGTCCTTGCCGGATTTGGAATTATTGAACCGAAAGCGGACTATTTCAGATTTTGGTCGTCTTTCAATGCACTCTTTCCATGAGCACCCGAAAGGAGAGCCTTAGACCTCACATTTCGGTATGCCTTGGAGGCATAGTAATAAACTATTCCCAAGGCAGCGAGGAGGAGTAGGACGAGCGGCCCGAAAGAAAGCACCGCTTCCGAAAACGTTGGGACTAGAGGGTTCATAACGGTAAATCACACGCATCCGCAGGAGACTACTCCGGGGCCGCTTGTTACGAGCCGGAGATTCCCGGACCTAGTGGAGTGGTTCCAGCCAAAGATAGTCCGAGTCACTATGACTGTAGTCTGAAAATAGCCCCTCCCGCCAGAAACGTAGTGGCTGAAGTTGCTGAAGGAGGCGCTTGTCCCGGGTTCGTAGGAGTACATGACGTATGCACTCGCATTGTTGGTGCCCAGCACCACACCGCTTCCCGTGACATACGAGCCGGTCAGGCGGACCTTGGTCACACTGACTCCCGCGAAAGTGAAGTCTGCGTCGCAGTTGGCAGTCACGTTGTACGTGGCCTGAACTGCAGCCATCGCACTCACTCCCTTAGCGGGTGACAGGCAGTCGCCGCTTCGCAGGACCTCGACGCCGCTGCCAGGACGCTGAGAGGCTTCAATGACTCCTTCACCCAGGATGATTCTGGCTAGTTCTGATTTCTTGTCTTTCCTGAGAAGGTCAAGAGCATCCAACGAGCTCTTGGCAGCGCTGTCGCCGGCGTGCGCCGCAGAAGCAATCTTCTGCCGTAGCTCAGCCAAGACCTGCCGCTCTGCCGCTCTGCCGCCGCACCCGTGGGAGCACTTACCCGGTTCGCAGAGGTTTCAGCAGGCGCATCGGCGTATGAAGGAGCGACTGTACCAGCAACCATCAGGGTTGACAGCGAAACGGCCATAAGACCGATTTTAATATGTTTCAACAAAATAACTTCCCCCAATTTTTTCGGATTGTACGTAGATATTCAAGCTCAGACTCAGGAAGCTAACCAAACGCACTCGGAAATCGTTATTACTTAGTAATTTCAAAAATACTGAGTCGCAACAGCAAAACAATGTGACTGGAATTCGGATAATTCTTCTGACATCATTTCAAAATCGATTTATACAATAACTATTTGAATAAATGCCTGCTCCGCTACTGCATTCCTGTCCCACCGTGTCGAATACCAGCCGAAGCTGTGGCCAATAGAGCGAATTGCCATTTCGGATGCGTTGGCAAGGGTCCTTCGTCTAGCTCGGCCGAAAAGTGCGCAGCTTTTCCGGAGCAGACTCTTGAAGGCGTTGTGACCAGCGCCTAGGGACTAGTCTGCGAGAAGTTCGGCCAGTTCGGCCGCATCGGACACCAGCACCGCCGCGCCTTCTTTCAGGAGCCGGTGGCATCCTTCCGAGTTGGCGCTTTTTACGCTCCCGGGGACGGCCGCGACAGGCCGGGCAATGGTTTCGGCGTGGCGTGCGGTGTTCAGCGCCCCTGAGCGCCAGCGGGCTTCCACGACACAGGTAACGCCTGCGAGGGCGGCGATGATGCGGTTTCTCTGCAGGAACCTGTGCCGGGTCGGGGCGGAACCGGGCGGGAGCTCTGAGAGCGTCAGGCCGTTGCCGCGGATCGCGGCCGCAAGGTCAGTGTTACCTGACGGGTAGTCACGGTCAAGGCCTCCGGCCAGTACCGCGAAGGTTGCCAGTCCTTCTCCCTGGCTTCCGGCTAAAGCGGCCCGGTGCGCGTGCGCATCGATGCCGTAGGCCAGCCCTGAGATCACGCAGATTCCGCGTTGGGCCAACCCGTATGCCATATCTCCCGTAACGGAGGCGCCGTAGCTGGTCGTGTCCCGGGATCCGGTCAGGGCGACACACTTCGAAGGCGCTGGGATGCCGTTGTCGATGTTGCCCTGGTACCACAGTTCGTACGGGGCGTCGGGCAGATCGTCCAAGCCTTCCGGCCAGCGTTCATCTCCTCGGATGAGGAACCCGCTGCCCAGGCGTTCGATGGTGGCCAGGTCCTTCTCCGGGTCGACCTCCGGAACCCGCGGAGCCCACCGTCTCAACCCTTCTGACAGTTCTTCGACTATGGCCTCCGGAATGGCGTGTACGGGCTGGGCGCCGGTGGCAAGCCTCAACGCGGCGTACGCGCCGAGCCTGCCCGCGAGGGTCCGACCGACACGATCGCCGGGTTCGAAGAGTCGGGTCAGGGCTGCGCGTGCAATGCGATCATTCATGGTTTCTCTCGTCCTTTGCTGAGGATCCGGCGGGTGGGGCGGCTTTGGTGACCGGCCAGCTTTCCCTCTCCCCCGGTTGTTTTTGCCTGCTGGCGGAGCAGCGCTTAGCTGTGCCCGACGGAGCCGGGGCAACCCGCAGGGCCAGCAGTGGATGGGTTGTGGGAGGAAATATGCGAAGCGCCGACACAAGGCATCGGCTGCGCAGCCGTCCGCAGGACGGTTGAGCCGGTGGAGCGGGCACGTACGATCCGGAGGAATCTCAATGATGTTGTCAACGGATGTTGGCGGGTGTCCGGGCCAGTGGCGGCCGGGACACCCGGGGGTGTTTCTAGTCCGTCCAGCCGGGGTAAGGCTTCCGGTCCTTGGCCGGCAGTTCGGCGGCGGCGGCTGGGAGTTTGTCCGGGCCGTCGGACTGGCCTGAGGCCCAGTGGAAGAAGGCCTCGGCAGTGATCGCTTCGAAGCAGGCGTCCTGGGACCGGAACCAGTGCATGGCGGTGTCGCCCTCGACGTAAGTGCCGTAGCCGAACAGTTCCCCGTTCCGATCGCGGGTGCGGGCGACGGCGAAGATGATGTAGGGCCAGGATCCGGCGTCCCAGCCCTCGCTGCCCCAGTTCGGCAGCACGGACCAGGCGGTGCCGTCGAGGGTATCCATCCAGTCGTACCCGTCCCCGGCCCGGTCGTCGGCGGGAAGGACCGGGGCGGTCACCGGTTCCGCGGTGTCGGCCGTGGCCGTGCGGGTCATGGTTTCTGTGCTCATGAGGTGATGCTCCGTTTCGCTCGGGCGGGGCGGGCTCCGAAAGTACCGGCTTCCCTCTCCCCCACCATGTTTTTTGCCTGCTGGCGGAGCATCGCGTAGCTGTGCCCGACGGAACCGGGGCAACCCGAAGGGCAAGCACCGGATGCGTTGTGGGAGGAAATAAGCGCAGCGCCGACCCAAGGCATCCGGTGCGCGGCCGTCCGCAGGACGGTTGAGTCGGTGGAGCGGGCACGTATGATCCAACGGACAGCAGCAAAAGAGAATAGAAGAATGCTTGTGCTGTCCGAGCGCAGCGAGGCCCTTTTTGGTCTAGTTCCGGAACCCTTACCCGGGCAGATTCGCCGCAGGGTGGGTGATTATGGCAGTTTGAGTTGGGACCGGTTCTGCAGTCTGAGTTGGGCCCACTTCGCTGCTCGCCGGTTGATGAATCGCAGTTTCAGTTGAGCCCACCCCACCGTTGATTCCATCAGAGTGTTTTTCCCGACGGTGGAAGGCAGTGATGGAGTCAAGCGTGGAGCTATTCGCGAGGATCCGCCGGGATGCCAGGGTCAAGGGCTTCTCGATCCGGACTCTTGCCCGGGAATACCGGGTCTCGAGGAGGACGGTCAGGCAAGCGTTGGTGACGAGACGATAGATCTCCGTCGATCAACTCAACGCTGGCAATGGTCGTACTCGAAGAGCACGACCGTTGAGCGCGACGAAGAGCAGGCGTCCTAGAAGTCGGACCGCAGCCATGGCTCCCCAACCGCTTCACGCTCGGCTTCTTGATTCGGGCGAAGATCAAGCACCTCCGCCACCGACGGGTCGTAATCGATAACGTGTCCGATCCCGACGACACGGAAAGAGCTCGCGTCGTCTGGATGATCGCCACCGCAAAGTGCGCACCAATCACCGTCCGGGCGAGTCACATACAGCACCGGCCGGATCCGATCGAAGACGTGGATGCACACATACAACTTCGTCTCGTATGGGAGTTCGGGCTGCGATGTCGGAATCGTCACGGGTATCCATTCCATTCGTCGAGGGTTTGCGCGCCCTTCTGACGGTTGCACGTTCGACAGAGCTCCCAGATGTTGTCGATGTCGCGGCCGCCACCGCGGGAGAGCGGGAATATGTGGTCGAACTCCCGCGAGTTTGTTGCACCCGAGCGAGGGATCATCATAGTGTCGCAGGCTTGGCATCGTAAGACACCGTTCGCGTCCGTAGCAGCTTCGTCCGCGGCCTGCCGGACCGCCGCAGTGGGCCGCCGCCCAACGCTGGACACGACACTGAGACTGTCGACCACCTCGTCTGCCGACTTGGCGGCAATTCTGCTCATCGCGCCGAGGCCGAAAGTTCCGCCAGCGACAAGCAGGGCGCCTTCGAGGACGGCTCCGGCGCATCCGCCCTTGCCGGAGATGCACTGCCGGGTGTTGTCGGAGGTTCCCCCGGCGACGGCCCCGGCGATGAGCGTGATCGGGGCTGTGATGACGTCGACTTCGGCGCAGAGCAGGTCCGGCCGTCGAGTCTGACGACGCAAGAGGACGAATGACGGCAACGTACGCCTGCTGAGGCTGCGGGACGTTCGACGGCCAGCCATGGACCACAAAGACACCGCACAGCCGAAGCCAGCCAGCCTACGATGTCGTGATGCCGCAGACGATGAATAGCCCAGTTGAAGCGGCAATATCCAGGCAACTGTGTTGGCTTGCCTTGGCCCCGCAGTCTTGAGCGTCCTCGGGGCTGCCGCGCAGGAGCCCGGCGTAGTAGGCGTTGCCGGCGGCCACGACCCGTCGCCAGTAGTCCCTATATGGATGCCGGTCAGGTCGGAGAGCACCACGGAGTTGCTGGGCGAGGGATGTGAATGCCGTCGCGCGGGGCTGGCGCTATGTTGACCCCGACGGCGGCGAGACGGCGGATGAGGGCGCTCGGAGTGAGCGGCACTCCCACGCGGGTACCGGGCCGTAGGACAACGCCCCCGACACAAGGTGGTCCCGAATCAGGCTGCTATTAAACGCCAAGCGGGCTCAAAACAGATTGACATTCTCAGGTGGGCTTATCCCGCGCGATCCTGGATCGGGACATGGCGAGCCTCGTTGACCGTGTGGAGCCGGCAGGGCAGGCTGAGGGACCATCGATGACCAGGGGGAGCATCATGACTTACCGCCGCACGTCGGCCGCCATAGCGGTCCTGCTTGGGTTGGCCCTTTACGGGTGCCAGCCTGCTGCCGGGCCGCTCCCGGTCGAATTCTCCGCAGCAGCTGTGCCCAGCCCGTCGTCCGCCGAGCTCACGGCCATCATCCAGACTGCTGTCGAGACCGAAACGACACCGTCCTCGACAATCCCCCGACTCCACGCCTGGCCGAAGGGCAGGGGACGGCGGCCTACCTAGCCAAGCGCGCGCGGGACCTTCCGGTGGTGGCCCGGTCAAAGGCCGGGTTCAAGTCAATGGGCTTCTGGTACACGGACTTTTCGACGACGATCACCGTGGAGACTGTGGAGGTGACCCGGCCGACGGCAAGCGTCCATTTCAAGGAATTGACCGAAGAACACCAGGCCTCGGCGGCGAATGGGCCCAGCAACGTCCCGTCGGGCTACTCGGTGCCGCAGACCGCTACGTTCCAGGCATCCGCGGATGGATGGCAGCTGGACAGCATCGCCCCTTCCGTTCATGGGGCGGCTTGCCTATGTCCATCGTCGAGGACTGAGGACGACTCGGTAGGCGGTGGCGCTGGAGTCAGTCCGCCGCCTAACCGCGACCAAGGCGCAGCACATCACTCGTACTTGCGCCGCGTCCTCGCCTTTGCCTAGTCAGGCGATTATCGGTGCAAGCGCGGGGACCGGGGTGTAGGTGGTTCCGTCGCGGAGCATGGCCCAGAGGACATTCAGTCGGCGCCGGGCCAGGGAGAGCATGGCCTGGATGTGGGTTTTGCCTTCGGCGCGTTTGCGGTCGTAGTAGGCCCGGGAGGCCGGGCAGCTTTTCAGCGCCGAGAGCCCGGAGAGGTAGAAGACGCGCAGGAGCCTGCGGTCGTAGCGGCGGGGGCGGTGGTGGTTGCCGGTGATCCTGCCGGAGTCCCTGGGGGCGGGGGCGAGTCCGGCGAAGCGGTCCGCGGACTCGAAGACTGTGAGGTCTCCGCCGGTGGCGCCAAGGAACTCGGCGGCCAGGACGGGCGCGAATCCGGGCATGCTCAGCAGCACCTGTGCGTGCCGGTGTTCGGTGACCTTCTCACCGATCAGCGCATCGAGGCTGGCCAGTTCCTCGTTCAGGGAGAGGATTTCCCGGGCAAGGGCGGCGACGATCTGCTCGCCCATGTGCTGGGCGGGGACGGTGGTGTGCTGGGATTTCGCCGCTTCCACTGTCGCTGCGGCGACAGCGGCAGAGGAACGGGCGCCGTGCTTCTTCAGCCAGGCATGGATCCGCGCCTGGCCGGCACGGCGGATCCCGTCCGGGGTCCGGTGTCGGGTGAGCAGGAACAGGGCGGCTTTGGAACGGCTGTAGTCAAAGGCCCGTTCCAGCGCGGGGAAGTATTCGAGCAGCTGGGCCTGCAGCCGGTTGATCGCCCTGACCCGGTCCGCGGATTTGTCCGCCCGGCGTGCGGTCAGGAGCCGCAGCCCGGTGCTGATCTCATCCCCTGCCCGCAGCGGCTGCAGGTCCCGGCGCATCCTGGCCTGATCGGCGATCACAGCAGCGTCTTTGGCATCTGTCTTGCCGTCGCCGCGGTAGAGCTTGGAGGCGTGGTGGACGATCCGGCCCGGGATGTACGGGATGTTCTGGCCGTGGCCGACGAGCATCGCGATCAGCAGCGCCGGTCCGCCGTGGTTCAGGTCCGTCGCCCAGACCACCTCGTCCCCGTCCCCGAGTTTCAGGACGTTGGCGATGAGTTCGAGCAGGGCCGGTTCGTCGTTGGGGATTTTCTGCGAGAGCAGACGGTTTCCGTCGGCGTCGATCACGACGCAGTGGTGGTGGGCTTTGCCGGCGTCGATGCCGGCCCACAATTTCGCCAAAACAGCCTCCAGTCTGTCGGATGGTTGGAACCCGGCAGATAACCGCGCCGTCGTGTCCTTATCCGGCGTTTCAAGTCGCGTCTCTCAATGAGCGGTCGAGTCATCGCGGGGAGCGCGGGCGGCCAATCCTACGGAGCCGTCACGACACGGGACGTCCGGCCACAGCAACAAAGCCATACCCGCCTCCCCCGGGTAGCCACGACCCTACAACGGCCGCGGAAAACTACCCGGCAACAACATAAGGACCGCAGCAAAAACAGAAAAGCGCTTCTACAGCCCGAGCGAAGCGAGGTCCGTGCAGTAGACCTGGGCGCTAGCTGGGCGAGGGCCGGAAACCGGAGTCTCCAGGCAGCGCGTGGTTTCCGGGCGAGGTTGTTGTGCTCTCGCTTGCAGCACGGGCTTGCTGGTGGCGGTAGACGTTGTGCGGCTCCAGCCAGCGAGACGCGCGGCGTCCTCGGCGGTGCGCCCCTTGGCGCGGGCGTCCTGGGAATGGCGGTCTTTTTGCAGCGCTAAGTGGCACTCTTAGCAGGGGGCGCCGCATCGGTCTTCACCTGATGCGCCTTTGGAGCTCGCGGTACACCGTCGTCCGGGATACCCGGAACAGTTCGGCCAGTTCGGCCTGCGTATGCTCGCCGGCGTCGTGCAGTGTCAGGAGATGCTTCCGCTGCGTCTTGGACAATTTTGGCTGCTTGCCTTTCAGTCGCCCCTTCGCTTTTGCGACCGCCATGCCCTCGCGCGTGCGCGCCCGGATCAGATCTGCCTCAAACTCCGCCACCGTTCAGGACGTTGAACAGCAGCCGGCCTACGGGGTCAGTCCGATCGTGGGTGCTGCCGCCGAGACTGAGGACTACCCCTTTGGCCGTCAGCTCGTCAGCTATACCCCGGGCATCGGAAAGGGAACGCGCCAAACGGTCCAGCTTGGTCACCACCAGCGTATCGCCGGCTCGGCATGCCGCCATCGCTTCACGGAGTCCAGGGCGAACCCGGTTAGATCCCGTCAGTCCGTGATCGACGAAGATCTGCTTCTCTTCAACACCAAGGGCAAGGAGAGCGTTTCGTTGTCCGGTAAGGTCTTGGTCGTTTGTCGAGACTCTGGCATAACCGATCTTCATTCCAGTCATGAGGAACAGGGTTGCAGTAATCCCCCCGTCACCGTGCATTTGATCGTGCGGGTCTTACGTACATGGCCTAGGCCAGTAACTGCAAGGGACGTGCGGCACGTTTCCTGGGCACGGTGATCGACCGGCTTGCGGGCACTATGCACCGATGCGGACGTAATCCTCTTTATCATCTCGTGCACGAGATGACGTTAAATTATGACGCGGGACACATTCATGGAATTGCCGACTTCGTAGAGACTCCGCCAGCTGAGCTGTCCGCGGTGCATGCTCGTCGCTACTGAGCGTGGTGAACGTAGAGGTCGCGGAGCAGCGCGATCTCGGCTCCGTGGTGCAGGATCTCCTGGTTCTCCCACCACACGATCGACGGAAACGTCTCCTCGGCATCGCTGCCGTATGGGTAGCTGCTTAGCCCGGTCCGGTCATAGTCGGACTCATCGACACTGAGTAGTACCCGGCGCCAGTCGGCTGCGGCCTGACGGAACCTCTCGATAGCGCCGGCTGCATCTGGTCGTGATTCGTACGTCGCTCTATCGAACGTTCGGTCGCCCCCGAGGTGGTTGGCTCGGCCCAACAGCGTCTCGGAGATGTGGTCAAGCCGCCAGGCGATCGTCGTGAGGGGCGGAGGCCACGGACTTTCGGGGGCGCCGTCTCGCCCCCACTCACCCGCGCCGATGAGCTTGATGGCGCCCGGTCCGGGCCCATCGGCGCGCCTCCGCACCGACCAACACGCGTCGACCGGTTCCCAGAGGTACTCGGCGTCCGTCAGTACCGGTACGTCGACGTCGCTGCCATCACCCGAGTTGCTGGTGGGCCCGGCGAGGCGAGTGAGAAGTCGTTCCGTCGCCCAGTCGTACTGATCGAGCAGGGGCTTGAGGCGCTCGTTGGTCATCATGGCATGTAGCCTATACTCCACGAGATGCCGTTAGACGCCTACGCGCGGTCGATGTTCGTACTTCGGAGCATCCGCTGGCTGTCCACGACCAAGTGCCCGCCAAGGGATCCGCTGACGGGCGCCCCGTGGTCTGTCCGAACTTTCAACTGTCGGTACTGGCCTTCTTTCGGGCTCCCAGAACGCAGAACTCGTTGCCTTCTGGATCCTCAAGTACAGTCCACGGCCGCTCGCCTTGACCAACATCGACCCTGCGGGCACCCAGAGCGACCATCCGCTCGACCTCGGCCGCTGGATCGTCCGGCCGAAAATCGAGGTGAAGACGATTCTTTGTTACCTTCGAATCTGCCACCGGCACGAAGACCAACCCTGGCAACCGGTCCGGTGCAGAACGAATTTCGAACTCATCGTCAGCTTCCAAAGTCACGACCCAACCCAAAGCTTTGGCCCACCAAAGTCCAAGCTCGGCCGGTCGTGCCGAATCGACAATTACTTGTTCCCATTCAAGACTCATGCGTTCCACTCTACTGAGCCGGACCCCTGCCCGGTGAAGAATCCCTGCGGTCACCAGGGCGTCCGCTGAACCACCGGCTTACGGGCGCCGTTGAAGGGCACGATCGTTTTCAGTTACGGTCCGCGACGCGTTACTCGGAGAAAGCTCGGAGAACGCAGCCCCCTGCGCGCCCTGAGTGCGTGACGCTTGAGGATTCAGGTCGGTGCACCATGCGGGATAGACGCGGAAACCGCGCTTGCCAGGATGCAGCTCGGAGCTGACGCATCCGAGCGAGATCAGGTGCGCCGTGGTGAATTGGAAGACCCCGAACCGTTCCTGCTCCTCTGCGAAGACGAGCAGTCCAGACATCGACTCGTCAGCCGTGAAGGGCCTGGTCGATCCGCCTTCGTCGCGCTTCCAGACCGCGACGAAGGCGCCCGGCTTCGTCGGTGTGATCCGGGCGGTGCGGATTCGCCACTGCTCCTTCCCGATGCGTGCAACCCCAGATTCGTAGTCGCTGTTCTGTTCTTCAACCTGGATGACAGGCTGTGCATCGGCAGGAGCAGGCGCAAGATCGATGAAGCGTTTGAATGCGTGGAAATTCACTCTCAAACTGTAATCGCTCAAGAATCCGGGCCTGAAACCTGTCCGGTTGACGATCCTTTACCGGACACCACCTGAACCGTAATCAAACCGAAGCCCGGCATGCTCAACCGGTGCTCCTATTCCGGGTAAGGGTCTGCCCCGGCAACCTGGGATCGGGCCGGTTCTGCGGTGGCATAAAGGGCGTTGAGCTGGCGGTAGAGCGTTCGGGCGATGTAGCGCTTGAGGGATCTGCGGATTTCGCGGTAGCTGCGGCCTTCTTGGGTGCGTTTGGTGACGTAGTCCCGTGTTCCGGGGTCGTGGGCCATCCGGGTCCGGTCTCTCCCCCCGTCTTGGCTCCGGCCATCTCGGCGGCGACGGTTCCCTCGTACCCGCTGGCCGTTTCGGGGTGATGGGTGATGGCGTGGACGGTGAAGTGCTGCCAGCCCTTGGGCGGCTGCTTCGTCGCCAGCAGCGACTTCACGAATTCACGGCGGACCACAGAGCTTCTCTGCACTTTTCAACCTCGGCCGGCTGGAGTAGCAACATTGCTACCGCAGCGTCATTCGAATCGGGCGGCGGCCGACCGGAGGTTCGGCTGATCCGCTCTGCGACCATGACGATGATTCCCTCCTGGCCGCGGACGCAGCAGAGCGGATCCGTCCCAGTTCCTTAGACGTGGAACACGAGTGGCGGGACGCCGACCGGACCTGTCCGGTGCGGCACGGATCCCGGACCTAAACCTGGACGATGGACTCGATTGGCCGCGGGGAAGTGATCGGATCTGCGTGACGATGGAGAACTTTCCACTGTCCGTCCTCCAGGCGGAAAATCGTCGTCACGCGAAGAGAAATCGGGGATACTTCATCGGATCCGCCAACCTTGGCCCGGGCACGTTCAATTTCGACAGTGTATGCGAGTTCCGTCCCGACGTACCCCGAGATTCGCTCGAAGTTGATGGGCTCGCCCTCCCTCAGTTGAGAAACCGCCCGCTCCATCGTCTGCTCAACTGCACTCCAGCCCCGAGCCGGCAGGCCGAGCGGATTGGCCAGTGAGACGTCGTCCCGCCTCGAAAACAGCTTCTTCTGCAGCTCCGGGTCTCCCCTGACGAACGCATCGAGCGCTCGGTGGTACTGCTCAACCACACGATCTAGATCGGACCCCGACATTGGTTCCTCCAGCCTCGCATCTGCGCCGGCGCGGCGCGCCAGGCCCTGTATTCGGCCATCGTGGCACCGTTCACGAATGATGTCTACGTACGATTTCCTGGCGCCGAGACCGATCAGGAATGCAGAAGCGCTGGCACAGGCCGCGCCTAGGAAGCTAGCGACAACTCCGCACAGCGACCACGCCAGCCCACAAATGCCTGACACAAGCAACCTCCTTCACCGCAGCCGTATGCAGCCAAGATGCGTGATTTCGTGTCCATTGATGGCAAAGGCGCCTAGATTCGCCCCATGGGGACGCAGGAAACGTTGGACCGGCATTGTTGACTGGCTGAACATTAGGATCCGTTTACGTCTGGTTGCTGGGGGCAACCAGCCACCGCAGCGACGCCTTACAATTTTTTCGCGACGTACCACCGGGCGTGAGCGACCAACTGGGTGGTCAATGGCGAGGCGCCGTTCCGGAGCCAGACCAGTACGGTCGGCATGGGGAGAGACACCCCAACAAACGGGCGCCACACGACGCCGGGAGGATCACCTGGTACCACCTGATGCGGCGTTTTGAACGACACGCCAAGGCCGGCAGCCACCAGGCTCATGGTGGTGGCTATGCTCGGCGACCAGCGGTGCGGGCCCGGAATCATCCCTTCATCCACCAGCAAACCCAGTACCCGCTCGCGAACATCCGGGTCGCCGTCGCGCTGTAACCAGATCAGAGCCTGGCCATTCAGATCCAGGGGACTGATTGCTGCCAGCTTTGCCAGCCGGCTGCCGGATGGAAGGGCAACCCCCATCGGCTCGGTTTCCAGGGTCAGCACACCGAGCCGTTCGTCGGAGGGTGGCACGGCGTGAATGAAAACAGCGTCAAACTCGCCCTCAAGAAGTTTTTGGACTCCTTCCCTTGCTGCCGCAGGTTTGACGTCTACCTCCGGTGCAGTTTCGCCTGGACCCAGACCGCTGAGCAGTTCCGCCAGAAGCGGGTACGCCACCCCAACAGCCACACCCAGTTTGAGCGTGCCGCTCGGAGGACTGCGTAGTTCGTCCATGGCTGCCGCTGCGGCGTCGTGGGCCTGAATGATTTGGACAGCTTCCTCCCGGAGACGCCGACCCGCGTCCGTGAGCGCAACGTGATTGTGGGTCCGGTCCAAGAGGCGGAGTCCCAAGGCTCTTTCCAAGGCTTTGAGCTCCTGGCTCAGTGCAGGCTGGGCGATGTGGAGCCGGGCAGCGGCTTTGCCAAAGTGCAGTTCCTCAGCCAGGACAAGGAATCGCCGGAGTTGGCGGATCTCCATGGCCCATCATAAGAATTTGTGATCGTCCGAGTCCATAGCGGCCTTGGACGGCAGGTCCCGCACGGGCGTCCAATGAAAGGGAAAGGTATACCGCTCTCGGAAAGGTGAAGGCAATGAGCACAATTGACGGGGCCGCTCTGGTGGAGGCCAACGGCACCACGTTTCACGTTGAAGTGACCGGTCATGGGACGCCGGTGCTTCTGGTCCCCGGCGCTGGAGGCGACGCCCGGCAATACGCCGAACTGGCCCAGGTGTTGGCCCAAAACCACGCAGTCATCGCCTATGACCGTCGGAACAACGGACGCAGTTCACAGCAACCGGACTGGGCGGAAACGTCAGTGGACCAGCATGCCGGCGACGTTGTTGCCCTGTTGGAAACGCTCGGGACCGTGCCATGCGTCATGTTCGGCAACAGCACCGGGGCGTTGATAGCGCTGGCCGCTGCCCTGAAGGCCCCCGGGCGTTTTACCGGAGCCGTGCTGCACGAGCCGGCGCTGCTGGGCGTTCTGTCCAATCCCGACGACGCAATGGCCACCGTGCAGCCGGTGATTGCGGCAGGCGTGGAGGCCGGCGGACTTGCCGGCGGTGCCGAGGCCTTCGTCCAGTTCGCGGCAGGAGATGCCGCCCCGTTGTTGCCGCCAGAGTTTCTCGACGGACTCCGGACAAACGCCAGGGTCCTGCTGGAAGCGGAGTTCGGAGCATTCGCGTCCTGGCGGCCCGAGCCGGTGGCATTGTCAGGAATGAGCGTGCCGCTGGCCGTACTCAGTGCCGAGCAGACAGCGCCATTCTTCGTGGAGGCCGCCGAGTGGGTAGCTTCCCATGCGGGAGTCAACCGCCGGACGGTAACGGGCGGCCACATGGGCTTCCTCAACCACGCCGGGGAACTGGCTAAGGAAATCGACGCGATGTTTAGGCAGTCCGCAAATGCGGCCGGTTAAAGGGGGTCCGGGGTACCGTCCTGAATCAAACTGCCATACTCACCAAAATCAGGATTTGACGCCTATAGAAGCATCATGGGCGCGCACGCCTTGGGGGCAGCCGCGTATGCCGCGAAAGCGGCCGGACTGGCGGCGCCTATCGGCCCCAGACGGTCGACGACGAGGTCCACTGGCAACTAGAGCACATGAGTGCCGAAGCCCGGTCCGCGCTTCGGCGCTTGCCACCGCTGGGGGGAAATTCCGCCGGTCCGCTGGGTCAGGACTTCTCGCGTCCGGAATCCTCGCCTCGATCATCCGCGCGCTCCGGGCCGACTTGGGTCGCCCTGACCAGCCTGCCTCCTCCAGCTGAATCTGCCGCCCGCAAGCCGGTCCCCCACCGCGACACCATCCGCCCGCACTGCCGCTGCGAGAAAATCCGATACAGATACCGGAATCCTGGAATCGCGGGTACCCCGGCCGCAAAACTGTCCCGCTCAGGTTGGACAATCGCGACAGTTGCACCCGCCCGCGCAGATCAGCGGCTACGCCCGGGTCTGCACCAACGAACAGGACCTGGCGACGCCGCGCAAGGCGCTTACGGGTCTGGGCGACCGCAAGGGCCTGATCAATGGTGACCGCGGCGTGACCGGAAGGAACAAGCAACGGCCGGGACTGAACGAAGCCCTGGCGGCTGTCCGGGCCGCCGGCGCCCTGGTCGTCACCAAACTCGATCGGTTCGCCCGGCCCTACCCGATGCTCGAGAACATCATCGAGGTCACGAGGACGTGTATCCCACGGGTTCCGGCTGGCGACAGGGATGAACAAGAGGATTTGATCCCCAAGTCTCAGCAAGTCATGCAGTTCCAAGCGCTACCGGCCATGAAGGAGTACGCAGCAACACCGCTGCCCAAGCCAAGAGAAGGAGCCGCCAGACCAGCCGCCACCAACAAAAATGGGCCCCCGCAGGGGCCCATAAAGGAGATTTGTACACATTCAGCGGCCCACAAGCCCCTGAACAGGGAAAACACGTGCCCGAGGTGGGACTCGAACTGCATTCCCTCCCCTGCAAACACTAGGCACCCGCGGAAACATGCGGAATCCGGCCCAATCCGGGACTGGTACGGCCCGATCCGAAGCCGAAATTGTGTACTTTGTACACACCCCAAAGCGGCCAGCTCCAAGCTTCGCAGCCGCCAGCCCCGTTACATTTATTGGGTCCCCGAAAGCCGGGGATTTGGTCGCGGGGCCCGGTATGACTTTCTCGCCCTGTCATTGATGATCCGGGGGGTGTTGTCGCCGGGCTCGGAGACACGCGTTGACTGCTGATAGGGACCACGCGTTGACTGCTGATAGGGAC